>JAYUEQ010000038.1:0-2574 GCA_043739205.1 Thermoleophilia bacterium | reverse complement strand
GGCGGCGCCTTGTCGATCCCGTTCGGCGCGCCCTTCAGATAGTGGTCGTACCAGGCGAGTCCCTGGGCGAAGACGTAGTTCACGTCCGGGCCTGGGAAGGAGGCTGGGTAATGGCCGAACTGGCCGACGTAGAGGTGCTTCGGCCCCCCGGCGCGCGTGTAGCCGTTCAGCGCCTGCCCGACGTCGAAGGCGTAGTCGACGCGTCCCTGGAACATGTACACGGGCGTTTTGATCGACGGCAGTTTCGTGTACGAGGAGCGCGAGTCCGCGAGGGTCCTGATCGCGCCCATGTTCGTCGAGTGGATCGCGTCGTTTTCCGACGCGGCGATCAGCGGCGAGCGCGCTTCGATCGACTTTGCGAACTGGACGACGATCCCGGACTTGGCGATGTTCTGCGGCCAGAGCGCGTTGAAGAGGTCGGTCCAGGTCTCGACCACCTCGGCTGCCTTGTACGGAATGCCGGCTGCCAGGCCGTTCCAGGTCTGTCCACCGCCGTAGGAGATGCCCCACGCGCCGATCTGCGTGTCGCTCACCTCGGGCAGACCGGCGAAGAACGAGAACATCGCCTGCTCGGTCGAGATGTCGTCCGGGCCGGCAAGCCCTGCGTCGCCGCCGGAGGTTCCGTGTCCGCGGTCGGTGTAGGCGAGCACCGAGTAGCCCTGCGAGACGAAGACGGTCGCAACCGACGCCATGCTGTCCTTCGAGCCGCCCAGGCCGTGCATGACGATGACGCCGGGCCAGCCGCCTGCGGGCGCTGCGCCATCCGGCTCGTAGAGGTCGTAGGCGATCGCGACCCCGTCGGTCATCGTCCGGGTACCGGTCTGCTTGGAGAAGGCCTGTGCGGGCGCGACCCAGAGCAGGGCGGCTGCCACGACGAGAAGGAGGCGCCTCACGGCGCGCACAGTACCCCGCTCCCTACAATCGCGCCATGCCTGACTCACGCCCGATCGGCGTCTTCGACTCGGGCGTCGGAGGCCTGACCGTCCTGCACGAGTGCCTGGTGACGATGCCGAACGAGGACTTCGTCTACCTCGGCGACCACGCGCGCCTGCCGTACGGGCCGCGCAGCCGTGACGAAGTCCGGCGGTTCGCCCACGAGATCGGGACGTACCTCGAGCAGCAGGGCGTGAAGATGGTCGTCGTCGCCTGCAATACCGCCACTTCCGTCGCGCTTCCCGACCTGCAGGAGCAACTGACAGTCCCCGTCGTCTCGGTGATCGTTCCCGAGGCGCACGCCGCGGTGCAGGCGACGCGCAACCGGCAGATCGGATTGCTCGCAACGGAACTCACCGTGGCGAGCGGCCGTTACGCGTCGCTCGTGCGCACGCTCGATGCCGGTGCGCACCTGACATCGGTCGCCTGCCCCAAGCTCGTGCCGCTGATCGAAGCCGGCGACACGTTCAGCGACGAGGTCGTCGCGGCGGTACGCGAATACGCGGAGCCGCTGAAACAGGCAGGCTGCGACACAGTGATCTTCGGCTGCACCCATTACCCGCTGCTGCGCCCGGTTTTCCAGCGTGCTTTCGGGCGCGATGTGACGCTTGTCTTCTCCGCCGACGAGACGGCCCGCGAGGTCGCCGAGACGCTCGCGCGCAAGGGCTTCGACAACGACCCGTCGCGCGAAGGCACCTACCGTTTCTTGACGACCGGTGACCCGGAGCTCTTCCGCTCACTCGGCGAGCGGTTCCTGCAGTTGCCTCTCGGCGAGGTCGAGCGGGTCGAAGTGGCGGAGCTGGAGGCGGTCGCATGACGTCGCGCAACGACGGGCGCAAGCCCGATCAGCTGCGGCCGGTCGACGCCGACGCGAACTTCCTCGAGCAGCCGCACGGGGTCGTCCTCTGGTCGCAGGGCAAGACGCGCGTTCTCTGCACGGCCTCGGTGCAGGACGGCGTGCCGCGCTGGCTCCATCGCTCCGGCCGCGGCTGGATGACGGCGGAGTACTCGTTGCTTCCCGCGTCGACGGGCCAGCGCACGGATCGCGAGGCGGCCCGTGGCAAGCAAGGTGGGCGGACCGTCGAGATCCAGCGGCTGATCGGCCGCGCGCTGCGCGGTGTCGTCGACTTCGAGGCGCTCGGTGAGCGCACGGTCTATCTCGACTGCGACGTGTTGCAGGCCGACGGCGGCACCCGTTGCGCGGCGATCACGGGCGCGTACGTCGCGGCGCAGCGTGCGCTCGACCGCTTCGGGCTCTCGAAGGCGCTGGTCGGATCGGTGGCCGCGGTGTCGGTGGGCGTTGTCGACGGCGTCTCGCTGCTCGACCTCGATTACTCCGAGGACTCGAACGCCGACGTCGACGTGAACGTCGTGATGACCGGTGACGGTCACTTCGTCGAGGTGCAGGCGACGGCGGAGAAGGTGCCGTTCGACCGCACCCGGCTCGACGAACTGCTCGACCTCGCCGCGGCGGGGATCGAAGACCTGTCGCGCTTCCAGGAGGAGGCGATTGCTGCACCTCGCGATTAGCACCATCCCGACGGTCGGCGACTGGCACGTCACCTTCCGCCTCGGCCTGGCCGCGATCCTCGGCGGAGCGATCGGCGTCGAGCGTGAACTGCGCGACCGCGAGGCGGGGAT
>JAYUEQ010000037.1:0-12779 GCA_043739205.1 Thermoleophilia bacterium | reverse complement strand
TCCGTCGAGGTTCCGTACGGGATCGAAGCGATCCCGACCCCGACTGCCGAGGCGATGCGCGACGCGGCACTGGCGCTGCCGGACGTCGACGTACTGCTGCTCGCGGCCGCAGTCGCCGACTATCGCCCGGTCGAGGCGCTCGCCGGCAAGCGCTCGAAGGACGACCGGGGCTGGACGCTCGAGCTGCAGCCGACGGACGACATCGCGAAGGCGCTCGGCGAGCGCAAGCGCGATGGCCAGGTGCTCGTTGCGTTCGGCGCGGAGCATGGGGAGGAAGGGCTCGAGCGAAAGCGCGCGATGCTCGAGACGAAGAACGCCGACCTCGTCGTCTTCAACGACGTCGGCCGGTCGGACATCGGCTTCGAGAGCGCCGACAACGAGGTCGTGCTCATCGCGCGCGACCGCGAGCGGACGGTGCCGAAGGCGGCGAAGGCTGTAGTCGCCGCCGCGATCCTCGACGAGGTCGAGAGGCTTCTGCAATAGACGCAGTGATCATGGCCGCGGGTGAGGGGAGGCGCCTTCGGCCGATCACCGAGCACTGGCCGAAGCCGGTGCTGCCGATCGACGGGAAACCTGTCGTCGTGACACTCGTGGACGACCTCGCTGCCGCCGGCTGCGACCGGATCGTCGTTGTCACGGGCCACCTCGCAGAGCAGGTCGAGGAGTTGCTCGCGCCGTTGCGCTACGACATCCGTTTCGTCCGCCAGCCGCCTGGCCAGGGGTCGGCCGATGCGGTCTTGCGGGCGGGCGCGACGCCGCCGTACCTCGTCGTCGCCGCCGACACCGTGTTCGCCGAGGGCGACCTGGCGCGCTTTGCCCGCGCCGGCGCCGGCTTCGACGGCGCGGTCGCGCAGCACGGCGACGAACGGGCGCCGCTCTGGCTGATCGGCCCGCGCGTGCACGACTTCCTCGATCCGCTTCCGGGGAACCCGCCGTACGAGTTGCTGGACGTGTTCGGCAACGCGACCGACGCCGGAGCGGAGGTGTCTGCTATCCAGGTGGGGCGCACCCGCGACCTCACGGATCCGACAGACCTGGTGCGCGAGAACTTCCCGTACCTGAAATGACACCGTGAGCGACGCGTACCACCACTTCCGTGAAGGCCAGAAGCGGCTCCGTAAGGGGATGACCGCGCAGGCGACCGTGCCGCTCGAAAAGGCGAAGAAGCTCGAGCCGGGGAAGGCCTCGATCCGCGAGGCGCTCGGCATTGCCTACTTCCGGCTTCAGCGTTGGCAGGAGGCCGAAGCGGAGTTCAGGACGATCGTCGAGGAGCTCGAGCCGACTGACGACTACGCGCACTACGCGCTCGGCCGCGCGCTCGAGCAGCAGGGCCGGCAGGCCGAGGCGAACGGGCACTACAAGCTCGCCCGCTCGATGAAGCCGGGCTCGGAGACCTACGCGGCTCGGGTCAAAGCCCTCGACCGGGACCTGAGCTAGGTCGAGCGAGCATGCGGGCAGTGATCCAGCGCGTTGCCCGGGCCTCGTCGACCCCCGGCGGCTCGATCGGCGCAGGCCTGTGCGTGCTCGTGGGCGTTGCCGAAGGCGACGACGAGGCGGTCGCCGTCCGACTCGCCGAGAAGATCGCTCGCCTGCGGATCTTCGAGAACGACGAGGGCAAGTTCGACCGGTCGCTCCTCGACACGGGCGGCGAGGCCCTGGTCGTCAGCCAGTTCACATTGCTCGGGGACGCGTCGAAGGGCAACCGGCCGAGCTTCTCGGGCGCGGCGCGCCCGGAAGTGGCCGAACCGCTCTACGAGCGGGTCGCGCAGGCGCTCCGGGATCTCGGCGTCCCGGTCGCCACGGGCGCGTTCGGCGCCCGCATGGCGGTCGAGCTCGTCAACGACGGTCCGGTGACGATCGTCCTGGAATAAGGCCGATTCTGGTACCCTGCAACTAACATTTCGGTGGGTTCGAAGTGGGCGCGCGGCGCCCATTTTTGTTGATGGGAGTAGTTCGCACGTGGCAACGGCTCAGCTCCAAAAAGAACGACAGCTTCAGCGTGACGTAGCGCGCCTCGTCGAGGTCGCGGTACCAGGTGTGGAGGTGCTGGCTCTCGAGCTGACAGGGAAAGAAGGGTTTTGCGTGTTCGTCGACCACGCCCACGGCGTCGACCACGCGTTGTGTGTGCGGGTGACGGAAACCCTGAGGGACTATCTCGACGAATACAGCGTCGAGGTCTCCTCACCGGGGTTCGAACGTCCACTTCGAACGAAAGAGCATTTCGAGCGTGCGGTCGGGCAGGCCGTGCGTGTCAAGACCGAGACAGGCCGCGCAAGCGGCGAAGTCGTCTCCGCTGGAGAGAAGACCGTGCAGATCGAGAATGGAAACGGTCCGGTGGAGATTCCGTACGAGTCAATTGTGCGGGCCAATGTGATCGATGAAGGGACGAAGGGATGAGCCAGGAAATCGTTGACGCCGTTCGTGAGATTGAGCGCGAGAAGGGCATCGAGAGCGGGACGCTGGTCGCCGCGCTCGAGGACGCGTTGCTTGCGGCGTACAAAAAGACCCCGGGTGCGGCCCGGCACGCAACGGTCGTGCTCGACGACAAGGGCGATTTCCGTGTCTTCGCGATCGCGATCCCCGAAGACCTGGAGGTGCGCCTGCTCGAGGAGGCACGCGAGCGCGCCCTGGACGACCTCGAGCGCATCGAGGAGGAGACCGGCGAGAAGAACCATACGCTGCTCTCCGACGACGATCTCGAGATCGACTGGACGCAGGTCCCGGACAGCGAAGTAAACCGGGAGGACGTCACACCGGAGAACTTCGGCCGCATCGCCGCGCAAACCGCCAAGCAGGTCATCCTGCAGCGGATCCGCGAGGCGGAGCGCGAGATGATGTACGACGAGTACATCGACCGCGTCGGCGAAGTCGTCACCGGCATCGTCCAGCAGACCGGCGACCGCCGGAACATCCTTGTCGACCTCGGCAAGGTCGAGGCACTGCTGCCCGGCCCCGAGCAGGTCGACGGTGAGCGCTACGAGCAGGGCTCGCGCATCAAGGCCGTGATCCGCGAGGTCCGCACCGGCACCAAGGGCCCGCAGGTGATCCTCTCGCGCCGCGATCCCGAGCTGATCAAGACGCTGTTCGAGCTCGAGGTGCCGGAGATCGCCGACGGTCTCGTCGAGATCCGTGGCGTCGCGCGCGAACCGGGCTACCGGTCGAAGATCGCGGTCGAGTCGCACGCGCAGGGCGTCGACCCGGTCGGCGCGTGCGTCGGCCCGCGTGGCTCACGTGTGCGCATGGTCGTCTCCGAGCTCCGCGGCGAGAAGATCGACATCATCCCGTGGAACAACGAGCCCGCGCGCTTCGTCGCGAAGGCGCTGTCGCCGGCCCGCGTCCGCGAGGTCTACCTCGACGACGAGGGCAAGGAAGCAACCGTCGTCGTCCCCGACGACCAGCTCGCGCTCGCGATCGGCAAGGAGGGCATGAACGCCCGCCTCGCCGCCCGCCTCACCGGCTGGAAGATCGACATCACCTCCGACTCCGAGTTCGCCCAGCAGGAGGCCGACGCGGCCTTCGGTGGCGGCGAGCCCGGCGACGAGAACGACATCTCGGGCCGCTGCGCGGCCGTGCTGTCGAACGGCAAGCGGTGCCCGAATGGATCGCTGGCCGGCTCGAAGTACTGCGGTGTTCCGGCGCATCAGGAGCTCGCACTGCACGAGACCGACGACGAGGACAACCCCATCGTGCAGGAGTCGGAGCCGGAGCTCGAGGCCCTCGCCGATGTCAGCGAGCCCGAGTCTGTGACCGAGGACGCTGCGGCGTTCGGGAATCCCGAGCCCGAGTCGTTTCCTGCCGGCCCCGGTGATGCTCCGGTCGCGGGCGAAGACGACACCCTCGACAGCGGTTCTACGCATGCGCACCACGAGCACGTCGAGGACGATCCGAACGCTGGCATCCCGATCGAGACCGTGACCGCGATCGACGACGCGGGGGAGACGCAGTAGCGCAGCCGACGCGTACGTGCGCCGGCTGCGGCCGCAAGGCGCCCCAGGGTGAGTTGCAGCGCTTCCGTTCGGAACGCGGGGAGCTCGTCCAGGGCGCCGGTGCCGGGCGTGGCTCGTACACGTGTCCGCGCCAGCAGTGCTTCGAGCGCGCCGTCGCCGGGCGGGCGTTCAATCGGATCCTGCGCTCGAACCTCCGGATCGACCCGGATCTCGCCCGTCTCTACACTGGAGCCTGACAAATGGCAAACGGCAAGCCGAATAGACCCATCAGACCCCGTGCTGGCGGCCCCAAGGGCCGGCGTCGCGTCGTGATCGATCAGGGTGGCGGCCGTCCCGGCCAGGGGCAGCGCCAGCGCCCCGGCGATCGTCCTGCAGACCGCGGCCCCCGGGCTCCCCGTGAGGTCGTCGCGCCCACCGGGCCGGTCACGGTCGAATCGGGTGTCACGCTGCGCGACTTCTCACAGGCGCTCGGTGTAGCGATGCCGCAGATCATCAAGCTCCTGATGGGCCTCGGGACGATGAAGACCGCGACGCAGTCCCTGAACGACGACGAGGTCCAGTTGATCGCCGCTGAGCTCGAGCGTGAGGTGACGATCAAGCACGCCGACGACGACGACATCGAGAGCGAGGTCTTCGAAGACGCGGAGGAGACGCTGACCGCGCGGCCGCCGGTCGTCACGATCATGGGCCACGTCGACCACGGCAAGACGACGCTGCTCGACGCGATCCGTAAGACGTCCGTCGTCACGACGGAAGCCGGCGGGATCACGCAGCACATCGGCGCCTACCAGGCAGACCACAACGGTCGCCGCATCACCTTCCTCGACACGCCGGGCCACGAGGCCTTCACCGCCATGCGCGCCCGAGGCGCGAAGGTGACCGACATCGCGGTCCTCGTCGTTGCAGCCGACGACGGCGTCATGCCGCAGACCAAGGAGTCGATCTCCCATGCCCGGGCGGCCGATGTGCCGATCGTCGTCGCGATCAACAAGATCGATCTGCCCGACTCGAACCCCGACCGCGTGCTCAGCGAGCTTGCGACCGAGGGCTTGCAGCCGGAGGAGTGGGGCGGCGATGTGCAGGTCGCACGGGTCTCCGCCAAGGCAGGCGACAACCTCGACGACCTGCTCGAGCGGATCCTGCTGGTCGCAGACGCTGAGCTCGACCTTCGCGCGAACGCGAGCGTCGAGGCGTCCGGCCCGATCATCGAATCGCGGCTCGACGTCGGCCGCGGGCCGGTCGCGACGATGCTCATCCATCGCGGCACGATCAAGGTCGGTGACGCGATCGTCGCAGGCGATGCCTGGGGCCGTGTGCGCGCGCTCTACGACTACCTCGGCGAACGCGTCTTGCAGGCGCTCCCGGGTGAGCCCGTCGAGATCCTCGGCTTCGACAAGCCGCCGCCCGCCGGCGAGCTCGGCCGCGTCGTCGAGAACGAGCGTCGTGCACGCGAGCTCGCGCAGCAGCGCGGCGAACGGTTGCGCCGCGAGGCGCTGGCGAAGCAGGCCCGCGGCAGCGGCGTCTCGCTCGAGAAGCTCTTCGAGCAGATGCAGGCCGGCGGCGTCCAGGACCTGAACATCGTGATCAAGGGCGACGTGCAGGGCTCGGTCGAGGCGATCGTCTCCGAGCTCGGGAAGATTCAGCACGACGAGGTGCGTGTCAACGTCATCCACACCGGCGTCGGCGGCATCACCGAGAACGACGTGAACCTTGCAGCGGCATCGGGCGGCATGGTCGTCGGCTTCAACGTGCGTCCCTCCGCCGAGGTTCGCGCGGCGGCCGAGCGTGCCGGCGTCGAGATCCGGCTTTACCGCGTCATCTATCAGCTCACCGAGGAGATCGAGCAGGCGCTCGTCGGCATGCTCACCCCGGTCGAGACCGAAGCGATCATCGGCGAGGTCGAGGTTCGTGCGCTCTTCAAGGTCTCGCGGCTTGGCACGATCGCCGGCTGCATGGTCACGAGCGGGCTCGTCCGCCGCAACTCGAGCGTGCGCATCTTCCGCGACGGCACGCGCATCCACGAGACGACGGTCTCGGCGCTGAAGCGCTTCAAGGACGATGTGCGCGAGGTGACCGAGGGCTTCGAGTGCGGTGTGCTGCTCGACGGCTTCAACGACCTGCGCGAGGGCGACGTGTTCGAGGTCTTCGAGACGCGCGAGATCGAGCGGACGTCGCTCGACGAAGCACCGGGCGGCTCCGAAGCCTCTTAGAGGGTGGGCTCCGGCTTCGTCGCGATCCTCACCGTCGAGCTCCACTTTCCGGAAGCCGCATCCCTGAAAGGGAAGCGTCACTTCGTGCGCTCGGCCAAGGACAACCTCAGGAACCGCTTCGGCGCCGCCGTGGCGGAGGTCGACCACCACGATCTATGGCAGCGAGCAACCCTGACCGTCGCTTGCGTCTCCCGTTCCGCGCACGAAGCCGATGAGCTCGCAGACGGCGCTGAGCGCTGGCTCGCCTCCGGCGACTGGGTGCTCGTGCGGTGCGACCGCCTGCTCGTCTCCCCGGACGATTGATCTACGCTCCCGGGCCGTGTCCGAACGTATGCGTCGAGTCAACGAGTCCGTCCGCGCCGTCGTCGCGGAGGGCCTCGGCGAGCTGAAGGACCCGCGGATCGGGATGGTCACGGTCACCGGTGTGCACGTCACTCCCGACCTTGCGGAGGCGCGCATCTTCGTCTCCGTCCTCGGCAACGACAAGAAGCGCACGGCGACGCTCAGGGGCCTCGAATCGGCGCGTGGTGTCCTGCAGGCCAAGCTCGGCCGTCAGCTCAGCCTCCGCCGGACACCGATGCTGACGTTCTCGTACGATGACTCGGTCGAGCGGGGCGTACGCATGACGAAACTGATCGAGGACCTGGCAGCGGATCTTCCCGAGGACGAGCACGATGCAGAACAGTGACGGCAGCGAAGACGACGTGAAGTCGGTCGCACACGCGATCCGTTCGAACGATCGCTTCCTCGTCGTGACGCACGAGAACCCAGATGGTGACGCACTCGGTTCGATGCTCGCTATGGAGCTCGGGCTACGTGCGCTGGGGAAGGACGTCGTGATGTACCTCTCGGGCACCGCGCCGACCCCGGCCGAGTACCGCTTCCTCGATCTTGCGGACGTGCGGCGCGAGCTCCCCGACGATCTGGAAAACCGCGTGCTGCTCGCAGTCGATTGCGCGAACGACCGGCGCATCGGCGAAGCGAACACCGGAGTCGATGGGGCGAAGCTCGTCGTGAACGTCGATCACCATCACGACAACTCGGAGTTCGGAGACGTCAATGTGATCGTTGCCGAGGCATCGTCGACATCGGAGATCGTGCGCGACATTCTCGGCGAGCTCGATGTGGCGCTCACGCCGGACATCGCGGCCGCGCTCTACGTCGGGCTTGTTACCGATACGGGGCGCTTCCAATACACGAACACGACACCGAAGGCGCTCAGGCTCGCCGCAGAGCTGGTCGAAGCGGGCGCCGACGTTCACGGCATCTTCCGCCACGTCTACGAGACCGTTCAGTTCGCCAAGCTGAAGCTGCTCGCGCGCGCACTGGAGCGCGCACAGCTGTTCGAAGGCGGGCGCCTGGTTGTTTCATATCTCTTGAAGGACGACTTCGGCGACGTCGGAGCGGAGGAGCCGTACTCCGAAGGGATCATCGATTCGCTGCGCGCCGTCGAAGGCTCGGAGATGGTGGCGCTAATCCGTGAGCCGCCTCGCAACGAGGGCCCGGCCCGCCGCGTCTCGCTGCGCTCGAGCCACGACGAGGTCGACGTCTCAGCGGTCGCGCGCAAGTTGGGAGGCGGAGGGCACCGCCAAGCCGCCGGCTTCTCCTCGGACAAGCCGATCGGCGAGATCGTCGAGTTCCTTCGTCACGAGTTCGCGCTGATCGCTAACGGTGCCGGTCCCAAGAGCACTTAAGCCGGTCGGGATCGCGCTGGTCGACAAGCCGGCCGGCCCGTCCTCATTCGCGATTGTCGCGGCGCTGCGTCGGCGCACGCGCGCGCGGACAGGTCATGCCGGGACATTAGACCCATTCGCCACGGGACTTCTGGTCCTGTTGTCCGGAGCGGCAACTAGGCTCGCTCCATGCTTCGTTGGGCTCGACAAGCGCTACGTCACAGACATCGACCTCACGTCGACGACGACGACCGGAGACCCGGAGGGGGCGATCGTCGAGCAGCATTCTGCGCCGTCGCGGCCGGCGCTGGACGAAGCGCTCGCGCACCTCCGCGGCGAGATCGAGCTGCCGATACCCGCCGCGTCCGCGGTCAAGATCGGCGGTGAGCGCGCCTACAAGCTGGCGCGTCGGGGCGTTGTCGTCGACATGCCCCTGAGGCGCTCACTCGTGTACGCGCTCGACGTCATCGCGTATAGCGGCGATGGCGCGGCGGTTCCCGGTGTCCGGATCGAGCTGCACGTCAGTTCCGGGACCTACGTGCGCTCGATCGCGCAGGCACTCGGTGGCCACTGCACGACGCTGCGTCGCACGGCAGTCGGCCCATTCACGGTCGACGAGTCGACTGCGGTCGACGACGCACCGTTGCTACCGGTGGCGGGAGCGCTCGGGCGCCTGCCAACCGCCGCGCTCGACCGCGTCCCCGCGGCGGTGCGGGTCGGGGTGGTTGCGCTCGAGGTGCCCGTCGGCAACGGGAGCGTGGCATGAACGTCGCGCGGAACCCCACGGAGCTCGGGCGGCGATCGCGCGCAGTCGCGATCGGCACCTTCGACGGTGTGCATCTCGGCCACCGCGCCGTGATTCGGGCGGCGGTTGATGCCGGTCTGACTCCGACCGTGGTGACGTTCGATCCGCACCCGCGGACGGCGTTCGGTAATCGCGTCGCGTTGCTCGCGACACTCGAGCGGCGGCTCGAGCTGCTCGGCGAGCTGGGTGTCGAGGACACGCTCGTCGTCGAGTTCACGCCCGAGTTGGCGTCGGTTCCGCCCGAGGACTTCGCACGCGACTACCTCGCGCAGATCGGCGCGGAGATCGTGGTCAGCGGGACGGGCTTTCGCTTCGGCCGCGAGCGCGCGGGCGACTGCGAGCTGCTGCGCACGCTCGGTTTCGACGCGCGAGAAGTGCCGCTCGTCGAGGGCATCTCTTCGACGAAGATCCGTCAGCTCGCGCTGGCCGGTGAGGTCGAGGGCGCCGCGCAGCTGCTTGGACGGCCGCTCGAGGTCGACGGCATCGTCGTCACGGGTGACCACCGCGGCGGGACGCTTGGTTTCCCGACCGCGAACCTCCGCGTCAACGCCGACATGATCGTGCCCGAGTTCGGCATCTACGCGGGCGCGGTGGGGGACAAGCGGGCGGCCATCTCGATCGGCGTCAACCCGCACTACGGTGGCACCGAGCGACGGGTCGAGGCCTATCTGCTCGACTGGACCGGCGACCTCTACGGCGACCGCCTCGTCGTCGAGTTGTGGCGTCGTCTGCGGGAGGAGAGGGCCTTCGCGAGCGAGGCCGACCTGGTCGCCCAGATCGCCCGGGACGTCGACGAAACCCGCGCTGCCGTTCGGCCGATCTAGCGGTCGGATCGACGAGGACGCAAGTTTGGCCTGCGTACGGCGTCTTTCGTCGTATGGGGGAACCGAACGGCAGCAACGTGATCCACATCGACCGGGTGCAGTGCCTGGAGTGCAGCACGCGCTACGTCAAGCCCGCCGACGGCGGCACGGTGCACGAGAATCCCGGCTGCCCCAAATGCGGTTATCTGGGATGGATCTCGGCGACCATCCCGGCCGCCACCTCTACCTCGGACGGACTGCGCCGCTTCGCCGCGGATCTGCGCCCGGTCCGAGCGATCCGAGCGCACTGACCCCGCCGAAGTAATGGTGCCGGGCGGGCCACCGGCGGAGCACTCGTCCCTGATCCTCGAGCGCGGACAGCCAGTCCTCGTCGACACCCGGCTCGGCGTTGATGAGATCGCCTGCGGGATGGAAACGCGGCCGGTCGATCGCCGCTTGCGGCTCGACGCCCTCGTGCAGCACCGCAGCCAGGACGCCGACGAGTGCGGTGCGCAAGCGCGTGCCGCCCGCGGCGCCGAGCGCGAGCTCGAGCGACGCGCCGGAGAACGCCAGCGTCGGGGCCATCATGCTCGCCATCCGGTCGGCGGGCCGAAGCGGCTCGCGGATCAGGTCGGACTCGCCGAGCATGCTGTTCAGGTGCAGATCGAGGCCGGGCAGCCAGTCGCCCGAACCGAGCCCGAGGCTTGTCGTGAGCACGCAGGCGTTGCCGTCTTGGTCGACGACCGTGAGGTTCGTCGTGTGCCCGTCCAACACGGGCACCGCATCGAGCGCCGCGAGGAGCGCTGAGGCGCCACCCGCCGGATCGAAGCGCGCAAGTGTTTCCGGGACGCCCGAAAGCCCGCGCCGCGTCAGCACGCGGCGGCCGGAGAACTCGACCACAGACGGCTCCGCCCACACCGGCGCATACGCCTTGAGGTCAGCGGCGGTGATCACGCCGCCTCGTTCGCTGACGAGGTCGAGAAGCGCACGGGCGATCGTCCCCGAGTACACGGACGCCGCGCCTTCGTCGCGGACGAGCTCGAGCGCCGAGACGAGGCCGGGTTGCGCGAGCACGTCGCCTTCGGCGAGCAAATCACCCGACGGCGCATACAGCGCGGCACCTTCGCGCATCGTCATCACGGGCGCGAGCATCGCGAGACAGGCGACATGCGCGGCCGGCATTGCCACCCCGTCGCGGGCGAGACGCAGCGCGGGCTCGACGAGTCGCGCCCAAGGCAGACGCCCGTGCGCACGCCAGAGTGCGTCGAGTCCCGCCGGCACCCCCGGCACCGCACACGACGACGCACCGATCGCGTAGTGCACGAGCTCCTCGCCGAACGGAACCTCGAGCGACTCCATGGGCGCGCCCGCGCCTGACGGCACCGACACGAAGCAATCGAGGTTGCGCGCCATGCCGCTCGCTGCGTCGAAGTAAATCGCGTGGCCCCCGCCGAGGAGGCCGGTCATGATCGTCTCGGCGACACACGACGCAAGGCACGCGGCGACCGCCGCGTCGGCGGCAGTGCCGCCCTCGCCGAGGATCTCGGCCCCGGCGTCTGCCGTCGCCGGATGCCCTGCCGCGACGGCCGCTTCGATCACGCGACTCGTTCGGCGAGGCGGCTGCCGAACCGGCCGAAGCCCTCGAGCGGGAAATCGAACCGCTCGCGCACCCGGTCACCGTTCGTGATCGCGAAGGTTCGCTCGCCGATCGCACGGGCCGTGAACTCGCCGTCCTCGAACTTGACCGACAGCCCGTCGACTGCGAGCTCGACCTCGGTCCAGCCGTCGCTGTTCGCATACGACCCGGTGTAGCCGTCGAGCACCGTTGCGGGCAGCTCGACGGTGAGGGGCACCCGACGATGCACGCCGAGGAGACGCTCGAAGAAGAGGTCCTCGATCTCCCAGAGCGCATGGGCACCGAGCCCACTGTTCGTCAGCCCTACGAACACTGCCTCCCGATCGGGGCAGACAAGGAGTGACGACTGGAACCCGCCCCAGGAGCCGCGGTGACCCCACACCTCGACACCCGCAAGCCGCTCGCCCGACAGCCCCAGGCCGTAGACGCCGGCGGTCGGCTTGCCGTGGACGACCCGCATGCGCGCGAACTCCGGGCACGTGAGCAGGAAGCGGCCGAACGTGAGCAGGTCGGGGACGTTCGAGACGAGGCCGCCCGATGGACGGCGGGCGCGCGGGTATGGGCCGGGTTGGGCGTTCGGGCCCGTTCCTTCGAGCTCCGGCTCGCCGAACGAGGTCGCCTCGAGCCCGGCGGGCGCCAGCACCCGCTCGGCGAGAGCGGCCTCGTAGCTCGTCCCGGCGCGTTCTGCGCTCATCAGGCCCGCGATCCAGTAGCCCGTGTTCGCATACGACCAGGCCTGCTCGACGCCAAGGAAACGGCGGACCTTCGGGAGCTCCGCCACGAGCCCTTCGAGGGCGTCGTCGCCGTCTCCGAACCGGCCGAGATCGCCGGCGTCGCCGTCAAAGCCGCTCGTGTGCGACAACAGATGCCGCACCCGAACGTCGGCCGGCCAGATCTGGCTCGATTCCTCGAGATCGAGCAGTCCGCAGGCGAGCAGTGCGGTGAAGGGCTTGGTGATCGAGGCGACACGGAAGAGCGTGTCCGGATCGCAAGCGATCGCATACGTCTCGGTCGCACCTCCGACCGAGACGCCGAGGGCGAGCGCAGGCACCTCCCAGGTGAGCGCGGCGGCCTCAGATGCCCGCAAAAACGACGAATCCAGCACGAATTCGCTACCCTACTGGCCGACCCGGTCTCGGCCGTGCGCGTCTTCCTTCGCGACGAGCTGGGACCTGGGTGTCGTCTACTTAGAGGAGAACAGCATGCCCCTCACCAAGGAAGCAAAGGTCGAGCACGTTCAGAAGTTCGGGAAGCACGAGAAGGACACCGGCTCGCCGGAAGTCCAGATCGCGATGCTGTCGCAGCGCATCAACGAGCTCACCGAGCACCTCCGCACGCACAAGCACGATCACTACTCGCGTCGCGGCCTGCTCACGCTCGTCGGCCGGCGCCGCAGGTTCCTGAACTACCTGCAGCGGAAAGACCTCGAGGGCTATCGCGCCCTCATCAAGGAGCTCGGTCTCCGCCGCTAGGCGAGACGAGCCAGTCAAGAAGGGTGGAGTTTGGGCGAGCGCCCTACAGATGGCGCTGACCCAAACTTCCACCCTTCACTCAGTAAGCACGCATTCAGAAGTGCAGTGGAGGAATAGGAGAACAAATGAGCATCGTTGAAGCTGAGCATCCCGCAGGGGTGCCGGTTTCCGTGTCCGTCGAAATTGGCGGCAAGGAGATTTCATTCGAGACGGGGAAGATCGCCAAGCAGGCA
>JAYUEQ010000036.1:0-1770 GCA_043739205.1 Thermoleophilia bacterium | reverse complement strand
CAGACCTTTGGCGAGGCGCTCGAGGCCTGGCACGCCAAGCGCGAAGGGAAGGCGCTGATCGATAACGGCTTCCACATCGCGGTCACCGACCTGCGCGAGCGCGGCACGCTCGAGGAGCTCGCGCGCCTGCCGGAGGAGCACGGAGTCACCTCCTACAAGCTCTTCATGGCCTACAAGGACTCGCTGATGGTCGACGATGAGACGCTCTTCAAGACGATGCAGGTCGCAGCCGAGACCGGTGCGCTCGTGATGGTGCACGCCGAGAATGGAGACGCGATCGAGGTGCTGATGACCGAAGCCATCGCCGCGGGCAACACCTCGCCGAAATATCACGCCCTGACGCGCCCGCCCGAGCTCGAAGGCGAGGCGACCAACCGCGCGATCCAGCTCGCGCGCGTCGCAGGCTCGCCGCTCTATGTCGTGCACGTGTCGTGCAAGGAATCGGCTGAACCGATCGCGCTCGCGCGCGACAAGGGCTGGAACGTCTGGGGCGAGACGTGCACGCAGTACTTCTTCATCGACCAGTCGTTCCTCGACGGCCCCGGCTTCGAAGGCGCGAAGTACGTTTACACGCCGCCGCCGCGCGACAAGTCGAACCAGGCTGTCCTTTGGAACGCGGTGCGGACCGATGTGCTCCAGGCGATCTCGACCGACCACTGCGCCTACCTCTTCAAGGGGCAGAAGGACGCCGGGCTCGAGGATTTCCGGCAGATCCCGAACGGCGGCCCGGGACTCGAGAACCGATTGCAGATGATCCATCAGTTCGGCGTGCGCGAAGGGCGCATCTCGCTGAACCGGATGGTCGAGCTGCTCTGCACGAACCCGGCGAAGCTCTTCGGGCTCTACCCGCGCAAGGGCACACTCGCCGTCGGCTCCGACGCGGACGTGGTCGTCTTCGACCCGGAGAAGAAGGTGACGATCTCCGCGGCGACGCACCATTCGAAGTCGGACTACAACCTGTACGAGGGGACGCAGGTCCAGGGCTCGCCCGTGGTGGTGTTGCTCCGCGGTCACGTGCTGGTCGAGAACGACCAGCTCGTCGCGAAGCCCGGCCTCGGGCAGTTCATCAAGCGCGCGAAGTTCGGTGACGAGCTCAAGCCCGCTGCGCTGGCAACGGCCTGAGCAGAACGGCGGGAGGGCGGCGAGGGCCGCCCTCCCTGTTCCCTCTCCTCTCTAGTCCACCGCTGCCGGTGAGACGGCAATGTCCTTGGCCAGGATCGGCCGCAGGAAGTAGTAGAGCCCGCCGCCGACCACGAACGCGGTTAGCCACGAGAGGTCGGTGTCATTCGTCGCCTTCGCAATCGGGCCCTGCATGAACGAGACGAGCCCGAACTCCCACGCCCATCCGAGGACGAGACCCGCGAGCACGGCAACGATCGCCGCCCAGTTGATGTCGCCGTAGCGGGCGTTCTCTGGGTCGTCGTAGAGGCCCGCGATGTCGATCTTCCCACCGCGAACGATGTAGAAGTCGACCGCCATCACCCCGCCCCATGCCGCGATCCACACGACGACCGAGGCGATCCAGTTGTCGAAGTTCTGGGCGAAGTTATTCGACTCGATGAATGCGATCAGCGCGATCGTCCCGATGATCGACACGAACACGGAGACCTTCCACCGTGCGGCCTTGATGTCCAGGGAGAGCGCTGCGAGCGTGGCCGAATACAGGTTGAGGATGTTCGTCGCCACCGGTCCGTGCATGACGAGGAACAGGATCAGGATCGACACGCCACCGAACGCGGCTGTGACGAGCTCGGCCGGGTCGGCGCTCGT
>JAYUEQ010000035.1:0-8223 GCA_043739205.1 Thermoleophilia bacterium | reverse complement strand
TTACCCCACCGTTTCACCCTTACCGGCGGCGTCTCCGGAGAACACGCCGTCGGCGGTCTACTTTCTGTTCCACTTTCCGTCGGCTTTCGCCGCCTGGCTCAATGGCTTTTGACACCAGTTCGCCAGCATCCTGCCCTGCGGTGTCCGGACTTTCCTCGATCAGCTACCGAAATAGCCGACCGCGATCACCCGGCCTGCACCGTTGATTGTAGACCGATTTCGAGCGCGTGCTCGTCCGCGAGCTGGCTGCCGCACTCGGGGCAGAAGATGCTGCCGCGCGCGTGCATCACGAACTCGCCGCAGACAAGGCACTCGAGCGAGGCGCCGCGCAACAGCGCGGCGAGCTCCTGGTCGAGCGTCCGGTGCAGGGAAGCGACAGACGACATCTAGAGCTCCCGGAAGACCCCCACGACGCGTCCGAGGATCTGAACGTGCTTCGCGTAGATCGGCTCCAGCGACGAGTTCTCCGGCTGCAGGCGGACGCGGCCCTGCTCCCGGTAGAACGTCTTCACCGTCGCTTCGTCCGTCGACTCGTCGTCGCCGGCGAGCGCGACGACGATCTCGCCGTTGCGCGCGTCCTGTGCGCGCTGCACGATCACGAGGTCGCCGTCGAGGATGCCGGCCTCGATCATCGACTCGCCCTTGACGCGCAACAGGAAGTCACCCTTCGTCGAGGACGGCATCGGCACGAACTCCTCGATGTTCTCCTCCGCGAGCATCGGTCCACCGGCGGCGATCTGGCCGACGAGCGGGAGCCGCAGCACATCCGCAAGTTCGCCTGCAACGGGCTGGGCCTCGCGGCGCTCGCGGCCGATCAGTTCGAGCGCGCGCGGCTTGGTCGGGTCTCGGCGCAAGAGACCTGCGCGCTCGAGGTTCGCAAGATGCGCGTGGACGGTCGACGGTGATGCGAGACCGACCTGCTCCCCGATCTCGCGCACGGTCGGCGGGTAGCCGTGCCGGTCGACGTATTCGACGAGGTAGTTCCAGATTTCTTGTTGACGGGCGGTGAGCACTCGCGCTCCTCCGTAACTTGTCCGTAGGGGTTGCTGACTGGGTCGAACGTGTGTTCGTGACCAGAGTAGAGATTCCTGCGGATGGCGTCAACGAAGGCCCGAGAGGTCGCTTATATCTTGTAATTCCTTAAGTTTGCAGACTTATGGAATTATGAATAGCCTGGACTCGGTGACCGACACCGCTGACGTCAAAGCAGACCTCTACCGCGTCCTTGCCCATCCGATGCGGCTGCGCGTCCTGGAACTCCTCCAGACACAGGAACGCAGCGCGCGCGATCTACAGACGCTCCTCGAGCTCGACTCCGGCGCGGCCTCTCAGCATCTCTCCGCACTCCGGCGACAGGGACTCGTCGAGTCGCGCCGTGAGGGAACGACCGCCATCTACAAACTGGCTGACCCGCGGGTCGCGCAGTTGCTCGATCTCGGTCGCGAGATCATCTCGACCAGGTTGACCGCCCAGCACGCGGTGCTCGAGGAGCTCGCGGCGGAGCGCGTCGTCGAGTCGTGAGCGCCGTCTCGGCCGCCCTGATCGGCGGCACAGCGCTGTTGGGCCTCGGTGCGGCGCTACCGGTCGTGTCTCGGCGCGTCTCGCTCGCCCTCGCGCTGCAGGCACTCGGAATTGCCGCCCTGGGCGGCGCCGGGATCGCGCTCGTCGTGACGCGCAAGCCGATCGGGTCCGGCTTCACCAATGCACTGACGCCCGCGCTTGGGGCCGACGCGCTGTCGGGCTTCTTTCTCGTGACGCTCGCGATCGTCGCCGTCGCCTCACTCGTGTTCGCGATCGGGTACCTCGCAGGAAACCCGGCCGCACGCGCGATCGCCTCACTCACCGGCTGGTTCGTGCTCGTCCTCGTCGGTCTCGTCTGCGCACGCGACGTGGTGTCGTTTCTCGCCTGCTGGGAGCTGATGACCGTGCTGCCGGCGGCCACGATCCTCGTCGGCCGTCAGAGCCGGAAGGTCAGACGGTCGGTCTTCGTCTACCTCGCGCTCACCCACATCGGCGGCGTCGGCGTCTGGGTCTCACTGCTTCTGCTCGCGCATATCGGCGCTCTCACCGACCCCCACGCGTTCGCTCACGCGAGCACGGCGATGCAGACCGCGATCGCCGTCGGCGCGCTCGTCGGCTTCGGGACAAAAGCCGGCCTGATGCCGTTCCACTCGTGGCTCCCGCGCGCGCATCCGATCGCGCCGAGCCACATCTCCGCGCTCATGTCAGGCGTGATGATCAAGCTCGCGCTGTACGGGCTGATCCGCGTCGAGTTCTCGTGGACCGGAGCCCGGCTCGTGTGGTTGCCGTACGCATTGCTCGCGCTCGGTGCGCTCTCGTCGGTCGGCGGTGTTCTCTACGCGCTCGTCGAACACGACCTGAAACGCCTCCTCGCATTCCACTCGATCGAGAACGTCGGCATCATCGTCCTCGGTCTCGGCGCGGCCGACCTCCTGATGAGACACGGCCTGCGCGACCTGGCCGCGATCGCGTTCGCCGCAGCGCTCTTTCACACACTGAACCACGCGGTCTTCAAGTCGCTGCTCTTCCTCGGAGCAGGTGCGTTCGAACGTCAACTCCGGTCGCTCGAGCTCGACCACATCGGCGGCCTCCTCAAACGCATGCCGCTCACCGGCAGTGCCTTTCTCGTCGGAGCACTCGCGATCTCGGGCCTGCCACCGCTCAACGGCTGGGCCTCGGAATGGCTGACACTCCAGTCCCTGCTCCAGCTTCGGGCCGGGAGCGCGGGCGCTGCGATCGCCGGTGTGATCGCCGCGGCGGCGCTCGCCGCAACCGCGGCGCTCGCGGCCTTCTGCTTCGTGAAGGTCACGGGCCTGGTACTGCTCGGCCGGCCACGAACGGAAGCTGCGGCAACTGCGCGCGAGCCGGGCGGGTCGATGACCGCGCCCGCGCTCTTCCTCGCTGCGGCGTGCTTCGTGCTCGGAGCGGGCGCGGGCGTCGTCGTCCCCGCGCTTACGCACCTTGCCCCGATGCCCGCCGCGATCGGATCCGGCGCGAGCTTGCACATCTCAGGCACGGGAGCCCTGCCGGCGCTCCCGCTCGTCGTCGTGTTGGCCGGCCTCGTCGTGATCTTCGCGCTGCTGCGCCGGGCGTCTCCCGCGGTCGCAGCGCCGACCTGGATCTCGGGCCAGCCCTACGACGACCGGCTCGCTTGGTCGTCGGCCGGGTTCACGAAGCCGTTGCGCCTCGTTCTCGAGCCAGTGCTACGGCCGGAGCGTGCGGTGACGACCGAGTCCGCCGGCGCTCTCGTGCGCTCGATCGAGTACCGGTCGGTGACGCCGCATCTCTTCGACACGCTCATCTTCGCTCCGCTCGAACGGGTCTCGCTGCGTGGCGCGCACACCGCGCGGCGGCTGCAGTCGGGAAGCCTGCGGGCCTACGTCGCCTACCTGCTGGTGCTCGTCCTCGGGCTGCTTGCAGCTGCGCGTCTCGGGTTGATCGGATGACGGGGCCGACCATCGCCGCGGCCATGGTGCAAATCGCGGGCCTCGTCTTCGCGCCTGCGTTGCCCGGCATCGTGCAGCGGGCGAAAGCGAGACTTCAGGGCCGGCCGGGACCGTCCCCACTCCAGCCGTACCGCGAACTGCGGCGCCTCTGGCGCAAGAGCGTCGTCAACGTCGAGGGCTCGACGTTCGTCTACCGGCTCGCCCCGGCGACGATCACCGCTTGCGCCGTGATCGGAGTGCTGCTCGTCCCGGTCGCCGGCCACTCGCTCGGCTGGCCGCTCGGCGCCGACGCGATCGTGCTCGTCGGCGTGCTCGCCCTCGCGCGCTTCGCGGCGGCCGCGGCAAGCTGGGACACCGGCAGCGGCTTTGCGCTGATGGGCGCGAGCCGCGACCTGACGTTCTCGTCCTTCGTCGAACCGCTGCTGCTCCTCGTTGTCGCGATCGCGGCGCTTCGCGCAGGCAGCACAGACCTCCGCGCGATCAGCAATGCCGCTTCCGGAACGGCAATCTGGGGCTCCGCTGCGCACTGGTGCGCCACGGCCGCATTCCTCCTTGTCGTGCTCGCGGAAACGGGACGGCTCCCGATCGACAACCCCGACACGCACCTCGAGTTGACGATGGTCCACGAAGGCCCGTTGCTCGAGTACGCAGGACGCGACCTCGCCTTGCTGCACTGGAGCGCAGCGGCACGCCACTGGATCATGCTCGTGCTCGCAACCGAGCTCTTCGTCCCCCACCCGCACTCGTTTGCGCTTCGCGTCGTGGTTCTCGCCGTCGCGCTGCCGCTGCTCTGCGTCGGGCTCGCGTTCGTCGAGACCTGGCAGGCGAAGCTCGCTGTGCTGCGCGTCCCGCGGCTGCTCGCCGGCGGCGCGCTGCTCGCCGTGATCGGGTTTGTGAGCGCCTCGATCGGCTGGCCGTCGTGACAGTCATCGCCTGGGCGTGCGTGGGCTGTGCGCTTGCTGTCGTGTTCGTCCGCCGCCGCTCGACGGCAATCGGCTTCGTGACCCTGCAGTCGCTGCTTCTCGCAGGGGCCGCGTTTGCTCGCGCACCCGACCGGTCGCCAGAGTTCCTTGTCGCGAGCGGAGCTCTCTTGCTCAAAGCCCTCGCCGTTGGCGCGCTGCTCATCTGGAGCGTGCGACGCACGCGGGAACCCCAACCGATCGTCAACGACGTGAGCGCGATCATCCGCTTGAGCCTGGCCGTCGTCGTCGCTCTTGTCGCCGCGGCGTCCGTGCCGGGGTTCGCCTCCGGCGCGCCGAGCGCCGAGCATGCTGCCATCGCACTGGTCGCGATCGGCATCACGATCACGGCGCTTCGACGGGCGACGCTGTTGCAAGCGCTCGGCCTGCTCGTGGCCGAGAACGGCGTGGCGACGATCGCGACCGCGGCGCGGGGCGGAGTCCCCCTGTTGATCGAACTCGGTGCCGTGTTCGACCTGATGATCATCGTCGCGATCGCGACGGCGTTCCATTCGCGGATCTTCGGCGAGTTCGGAAGCGGCGATGCAACCGCGCTGAAGGGTCTGCGTGATTAGCGTGTTTCACGTCCTCGCGTTCGCCGTCGTCGCTGTGCCAGCCGCGGCCGGCGGCGCAACGCAACTGTCGCGGTCGCCCCGTGTTGTCGACCGGATCGCTGCGATCGGCGCGCTCGCGACTGCCGGCGTTGGCGTGGCCCTCGTGCTGATCACATTGCTGCGGCTCGGCGAACCGCTTCGCACCGGCGCCGTAACGGTCGACGCAGCCGCCGCCGTCTTCCTCATTCCGATCATCATCGTCGGTACCACGAGCGCACTGGTCTCGCCGGCCTATCTCACGGGCAGCACGCGGAGTTTCTTCCCGGCAGCTCACGCGCGACGTTTCTACTACCTCGCGTTCTTCTTGTTCTGGTCGGCGCTCCTGGCAGTGCCGATCGCGGGCAACCTCGGGGAGGCATGGCTGTTCGTCGAAGCGACGACCGCGGCCTCGGCAATGCTCGTCGCCTACAGCGGCGGGCGCCACGCACTCGAGGCCGGCTGGAAGTACCTCGTGCTCACGACCGCCGGCCTGACGGTCGCGCTGACCGGGATCGTGATCGTCTACGTGGCTTCCCCGGCAGCCCGTCACAACCTTTCGGGGCTCGATTGGGCCACGCTCGGCGCGACGAGCCACGCGATACCACACCGGACCGCGCTCGCCGCCTTCGTGCTGATCATCGTCGGGCTTGCGGCGAAGATCGGGTGGGCGCCGGTGCACAACTGGCTGCCGGACGCGCACAGCGAAGCTCCTCCGCCCGTCAGTGCGCTCCTGTCGGCGGCGCTCCTTCCTGCGGTCGTGCTCGTCGCCTGGCGCACGACGCGGGCGCTCGAGCCCGCGGTCGGCACCGCAACGACCCACCATTTCCTGATCGGGTTCGGGTTGCTCTCGCTCGCGGTCTCCGTCCCGTTCCTCTGGCGGCCGCTCGCATTCAAGCGGCTGCTCGCCTACTCGAGCCTCGAACACATGGGAGTGATCGCGCTCGGGATCGGTTTCGGGAGCCGCCTCGCGCTTGCCGGCGTTGTGATCCACGTGATCGGCCACGCGCTTGCGAAGGCGCTCGGTTTCTACGCGTCGATCCCACTGCTCCGACTTCAACCGCGTGCAATCAGCCGTCCCGTTCGCGGGCTCGCACGACTCGACCACCGCGTCGCCGGTGCACTCGCGATCAGCCTGATCTCGCTGAGCGGCCTTCCCCCATCGCCGCTCTTCTTCAGCGAGCTGTTCGTTCTCCTCGGGGGCTTCGTCGCCGGCCACACGGTTGCAGCCTCGCTCGGAGCGGCCCTGCTGGCACTCGGCTTCCTCGGTCTCGTACACGCGTTGATCGAGGCAATGGCGGGGCGCTCCGGCCCTAGGGCCAGTCTGCGGATCCCGGCGCGGCAGATCGCACCGGTCACGATCGTCTTCCTGGTCGGTCTGATCGTTCTTGCCGCGGGCGCGCTCGCCGTCCCCGACTCCTCGGTGGTCGAAGCGTTGGCGCGGTGGGCGGGATGAGCGTCGACGCCGTCACGACAGACGCGCCGGAACTGCGCACGGCCGACGCGGGCGACTGGCGCGATGCGATCGCGGAGACGATCGCGAGCGGCCGCCGGTTCACCTCGCTGTACGCGCTCATCGAGACAGGCAACGCAACGGTACGGGCGCTGTTCGACGGAGCGCAGCCACTGCTCCTCTCGTGCCCCAGCGTCGAGGCAACCGTTCCGTCGATCATCGACATCGTTCCGGCGGCGACGTGGGACGAGCGCGAAGCTCACGATCTGTACGGCGTGCGCTTCGATGGGCACAGCCCGCTGCGGCCTCTCGTCGACCATTCCGCGACGCTCGACGACTGGGTCGTTCCCGTTCACGGGCACGGGCCATACGACGTCGCCGTCGGACCGATTCATGCCGGCGTGATCGAAAGTGGCCACCTTCGCTTCCACGTTGTCGGCGAGCGCATCCTTCAGCTCGACCTGCGGCTCTTCTACAAGCACCGCGGTCTGGAGATGGCGGCCGAGGGCGTCGACGACCGGGAGGCGATCCGCTTTGTCGGCCGCGCGTGCGCAGCCGACCATGTCGCACACTCGCTGGCGTACGCGCAGGCGATCGAGTCCGCCCACGGGCTCTGGCCGTCTCGCGAACTGTCGGACACGCGCACGTTTGTCGTGGAGCTCGAACGCGTCTGGAACCACCTGAACGACATCGCCGCGATCTGTGCCGGTATCGGCTTCGCGGCGGGGAACATGGCCTTCGCCACGCTGAAGGAGCGCGCCCAGCGGCTCAACGACGACCTGTGCGGACACCGCTTCCTGTTCGACAGCGTCGCCGTCGGAGGGAGCCCCTTTCGCCTTGACGGCGACGGCCGCGATCGAGCGCGCGGGATCCTCCGCGAGTTGCGCGCCGATGCCGCCGCCCTCTGGCGCGAGCTCTTGTTCAACGCGTCGTTCCAGGCCAGGCTCGGCGGTGTCGGCGTCGTCGACAAGAGCGTCGCGATCGAGCTCGGGATGGTCGGGCCGGCAGCGCGCGCGTCGGGCCATGCTGTCGACGCGCGCGAAGAGAGCCCTCGTCTTTCGTACGCCGGTTTCCAGGAGACGCATCCGCCCGAGCGAACCGGCGATGTTCGTGCGCGTCTCGAAATGCGCGCGCTCGAGCTCGACGAAAGCCTCACGATGCTCGACGAGCTCGCCGCCCGCGAGCTCGGCGGCGGCGCGGCCCAAGCGCATGCATCGTCGTCGACGATCGGGGCCTCGACCGTCGAGGGGGCACGCGGCGCATCGACCTGCATCGTCGAGCTCACCGAAGGAACCGTGCGGCGGCTGCGCTTGCGAAGCTCGTCGTACGCGAACTGGCCCGCCGTCGCCTCGGCGGTGACGGGGAACCTGCTCCCCGACTTCCCGTTGATCAACAAGAGCTTCGAGCTCTGCTACGCCTGCGTGGACCGCTGAGTCGTGTTCGTGCTGCTGAAAAAGCTGCAGGAGATCCGGGTCGACGCAGCCGCGGGCTCACCGTCGCGCAGAACCTCACTCGCGCTCCGGCACGTCGACGCGGGATCGTGCAACGGCTGCGAGCACGAGTTGCAGAACGTGTCGAACCCGTATTACGACCTTGCGCGCTTCGGCCTTTCACTCGTCGCCTCGCCGCGCCACGCCGACGTGTTGTTGATCACCGGCCCGGTGACGACCCGGATGGTCGAGTCGCTCAAGCTCGCGTACGAGGCGATGCCGGAACCACGTCTCGTGGCCGCGCTCGGCGACTGCGCGCTCGGC
>JAYUEQ010000034.1:0-6666 GCA_043739205.1 Thermoleophilia bacterium | reverse complement strand
GAGCCGCGGATGTAGTTGTTCACGCCGGTCCGCTCGTGCGAGAGCGGGCTGACGTCGAAGGCGATCCTCATTTGAATCCGTCGACGATGATGCCGAGGTTGCGCGGATCTTCGGGACCGGGAACGCGCGTCTCAGCGACGTGGATCTTCGCCTCGCAGGCGTTGATCGCGATCGTGCGCTTGCCGCTCACGCGATACGGCACCCCGTTGACGGTTACGACCTGCGCGTTGTCGAAGAGCTTGCCCTGCCGGAGCGTGACGCTCAGCCGTCCGTTGCATTTGAACTTCGTGACCGTGGCCTGGTCGCTCATCCAGCCGTCGGGATAGATCCCGCTTGTGCGGTACTGCAGACGCGGCGTGCCGTTGACACGCCAAACGGTCAGCCCTTTCACCTTGTCCCGCACCACGGGCTTCCCGATCAGCGGTAGCGAGCTCAGCACGTAGCGCGGCCGGTCGAGCCCATGGATGTAGCCATCAGTACCGATCGTCGCCTTCGTCTCCGGCAGCCCGCCCGGCGTCGGGTCGGCGGTGTAGGCGACCTGTTGCACGCTGCGGTTGAAGAACTCGTTCGTCCAGACGGTGAACTTGTCCATCGTCGATGAGTCGTAGATCACGCCGACGTTCGCGCCCGCGCCGACCGCGTGGTCGATCCATTCGCGGTCGGGGTTCGAGGTGCCGCCGAAGAGCGCGCCGAGCGACGCGTGGTGCACGCCGCCGTGCGGGTTCGTCTCGATCGTCCACAGCGAGACGCCGTAGAGCGCGAACAGCGCTGCCGGCAGCGCTAACGCGTAGCGCACCGGGACGAGCAGCAGGAGCAGTGCGAGGGCGATCGCGACCAGCACGACGACCATCCCGATCTCGTCGAGCGTCGTGATCGTGTCCTGCAGTGTCCAGAGCGGCAGGAACGCGAGCGTGTCGGAGGTTGCGTTGCCGTTCAGGAGGCCGCTGTAGGGCACGACGCCGACGAGCGCCGCCGCGACGACGGCACACGCGGCCGCGCCTCTCGGCCGCGGAAGACCGCGCTCGATCCACAGGCACAGCGCGACGAAGAAGAGCGGCGCGACGAAGAACATGTTTCGCTCCTCGATGCGCTGGCTCTGCGTCGATGCGAACGCGGCGACCTCGAGCACGAGCCAGAACGCGAGCGGCACGGCGGCCGCGACGAACGGCGTCCGCCGTTCGCGGGTGAATGCGAGGTAGAGGAGCGCCGCGAACGGAACGACCCCGACGTACAGGTCGAGCTCACCGACGTGGTAGACGAACCAGCGGAAGACCGTTCCCACCGAGTAGGAGCTGCTTGTCGCCGAGCGATACGCGCCGAGCGCGTCGAGCGGCGATCGTCCGCGTGCCACCTCGTAGACGAGAACGAGCGCTCCGGCGCCAAGAATCAGCCCGTAGAGCAGCCGGAACTCGCGCCAGCGCGTACGCGGCAGCAAGAGCGGCGCGGTGAGGATCGCCGGGACGAGCGCAACCGCCTGCGCGCGCGTCAGGAACGCAACGAGCGAGAGCGCGAGCAGCGCGACGACCCGAAGTCGCGCCGGCCGCTCGAGCACGAGCACGAGCAGGAGCGCGCAGGTCAGGAACAGCGGATAGAACACGTTCTCCGTCATCAGCGTCCCGGTGTAGACGAGCGACGGCACCGCGACTGTGAGCCCCGCCGCAACGAGCGCCAACGAGGGCCGAACGACCCGACGCGCCAGGAGATACGCAGGCACGGCGGTGAGCGACATCAGCACCGAGTCGATCGCCTTCGCCGCCGTGTAGGCCTGAGGCACCGACGAGAACAGCCGGAACGCGGGCGCGATCAGAACCGGGTAGACGAAGCCGTAACCGTTGCTCGCAACGTCGCGGACGAGGAACTGGCCGTGGAGCGCGAACGACTTCGCGAGCTCGGAATAGATGAGCTCGTCGACCATGATCCACGGCGCAACCATCTGCCGGGCGAGGATGATCCGCAGCAGCGCCGAGCTGGCAACGATCGCTGCCAGCCACACCCACGGCGGCAGCGCTCTGAGCCTCGTCGTCACGTCAGGATCCCCGACTCACGGGCGGCCCGTGCGAGCGCCGAGACGTCGTCGATCCCGACCTCGGACGCAGCCTCGGCGATCCGGAGGAGCACTGCGTCGTTGACGGCATTTCCGCCTGCCGCAATCTCGAGCGCGCGAGCGTACGCGTCGGCGACAGCCGGGAGCGCGTGCTCGCGCTCCACATAGGCGCGGGCCGCGGCGCCGAGCGCTCCACCGTGCTCGACGGCCACCGTCAGCGCCGCCTCGATCGTCGCCACCTCGTAGTCGTCGACCGGGACCTTGAGCACCGCGTCGTCGGGCAGTTCGCTGAACCAGCCGACGTCGGAGACGAGGAGCGGCTGCCCGAGTGCGAGCGCGCGGATCACCGAACCGGACGTCTCGCCCATCGTCGGGTAACGCAGGTTGACGAGCACGTCGCAGGCGGCCATCAGCGACCACATGCGCTCCTCCGGGACATAGTCCATCCGCTCGACGCCGTCGGTCAGACCGAGCCGCTCGAGTCGGCGCTCGACGTCGAAGCGCTCCCCCGACCCCCCGACGAGCAGCAGCCGCGCGCCCGGCCTCGTGCGCCGGAACGACGCGAATGCCTCGAGCAGCTGCGGGATGCGCTTGTTCATGTTCAGGAAGCCGAAGCAGCCGATGAGCGGATCGCCGCTGACGTCGGTCGCCGGTTCGACGGCGCCCATCGGCCACACAGGATGCGGGATGTGCCAGAGTGGGCCGTCGTAGCCCGCAGCACGCGCGCGCTCGGCGACGTACTCCGAATGCACGATCAGTCCCGTTGCCTGGTCGAGCACGACACCGGACAGCGGAAAGCGCTCGGGCTGCGTCTCCCAGAGGAGCGGCAGCAGGTTGTCAAGGACGCCGAGTCCGAGCAGGCGGCCGGCGACACCAAGCTCGCGTTCCATCGCGTCGAGGTAGGCGCGGCCGTGGCCGCGGCCGATCGTCGTCCCTGCGATCAGGTGGTGCAGCACGTATTCGTGCAGGACGACGACGCCGGGACGTTTGTTCAGCGCGTCGAGGATCCAACCGTGCGCATCGGGATCGTTGCCGACGTGGTAGAGCGCGACGTCCGCGTGTGGCGCGCGCTTGCCCTCCTCTGCAACGACGATCTCGACCCGCTCGCGCAGCGCCGGCAGAAGCAGCGTCGAGTAGTCGGCGATCCCGGAGCGCGACGGCGGCAGCGGCGAGTAGTAGGCGACCTTCATTTACGCGAGAAGTGCGTCGACGCAGGCGTCCCAGGTCACGCGCTCGGCGATCGCCTGGCCGGCACTGCCCCACGTCCTCGCTTCGTCAAGGTGATCGCCGAGGTAGACCGCGGCGCGCGCGATCTCCGCAGCGTCGGGTGCGACGACGAGGCCCGTCTCACGGTCGTGGACGACCTCGAGCGGCCCGCCGGCGTCGAGGGTCGTCACGACCGGCTTGCCGGAGAGGAACGCCTCGTAGGGGACCATCCCGAAATCCTCGTCGAGCGGCGCGTAGTAGACGGCGAGCGAGCGGGAGTAGAGATCCGCGAGGCGCTCGTCGTCGACGCGACCGACGAATTCGATCTGACCGTTGAGACCGGAGGCGAGCGACTCGAGACGTTCCCGGTCCGGCCCCTCACCCGTGATGACACAGCGCAGCGACGGTTCCAGCTTCGCCGCCTCGATCAGCAGGTCGATCCGCTTCGCGCGGTCGAGCCTGTTCACCGAGAGGACGAAGCCTTCCGACTCGCCGGTGCGGTAGGGGAGCGACTGCGGCGGGTGCGGCAGGATCTCCGCGTCGATGCCGTTGAAGCGCTGCAGGCGGTCGGCAACGTTGCGCGAGGTCGCGAAGACCTTGCGCGCCTCGCCCAGCGCCACCGCATCGAAGCGCTCGATCGCGGCGCGCGTCGCGCGATCCTCGGGCGATTCGGAAAACTGGCCGAGCTCGGTGCGGTCGTAGTCGTAGGCCTGACGAAACTGATGCAGCACCCAGGCGACCTTGTTCGGGTGGCGCACGGCGTACGCCGGGAACTTCGTCGCGATCACGCGGTCGATCGGCCGGCCGTCGGATTCGGTCAGGTCGACGAGCCGCCAGAGGAACGCCTGATCGAGCACCCGCGTCCCCGGGTACCACTTGAACGGCACCGTCACGAGCTCCGCCTCGTGCCCGCGGTCGCGCAGTGCGGCGACGAGGTCTTCCGCCATCAGCTCCGCGCCGCCGCGCACGAACGGCACCTGCGGCGCCGCAACGGCGATTCTCATTTGGTCTCGAGCCGCTGAATGCGTTCGTCGAGGTCGTCGATCAGCTTCAGCACCGCATCGTTGAACGCGCGCTGGTCGGCGAACGCCGGCTCGACGTACCACCGCATGAAGCGGCGCAGGAACGCCTTCAGCGGCCCGCCCTTGCCGACGATCGGGCGCTCGGCCGAGATCGGCCAGAGGCGCTCCGCCTGGTCGCGCACCGACAGGCGCACCTGCGCGGGCGTCACATCGGAGCCGCGAGGCCCCGCGGCCCGGATCTCTTCCTTCAGCCGCGCAAAGAGGGCGGCGACGTCTGTCGTCTCCTCAGGCACTGCGGGGGAGTGTAAAGACCGCGGGTTACGGCGCTGTTAGCTCCAAGAGGGGAAAACCGCACGCCAAGCCGAGCCGCAGTCCACAGCTGGACGATCTCTATGGGTTTGAACCAGACGGCCGACCGTGGACGACGTGAATGGGCAGTCCAGCTGATGTTCACTTCGGTGCATCGTTGCAGGATGGAGCAGTCGGCTACGTCTTGGGCCGGCCGCTCGTGCCGATCTGATTGCGCTGCGCTGCAAAAACGTCGCGGCCTGCTTCCGTCTGCACTGACACGACGGTCTTGGTCTTGTGATCGAACACGAGAACCGGCATCTGCATGGAGACATTTTAGCCGGACCAACTGCAATTTTCCGCCTGTTGATCGTTTTTATGTCTTCCTTGTCAGTTCGTGATGGGGTTGGCCGCGCGCGCCACTACACGGGAGCTGCCAAGGATCGCCGCACCGGCGCAAGCGACAGCCAGCGAGAGCCCGAACGACACCACGTGCCCGGGCCGGGTGTTGGTCAGAAGCGGCAGGAGCGCCGCCGGCAGCACCATCTCGATCCCGAAGACGACCGGGATCGACCGGGTGGCCGGCCAGGTCTGGAGCGCGGTCATCTCGGCGAGGAGCGATGACCAGCTCGCGGCGGCAACCCCGGCGCCCCACGCCAGGGCGACGAGCCAGTGCCGGTTCGCGATCGCGGCGTCGATCAGCGCGGTCGCGAGGCCGACCGCCGCCCAGCCGAAGCCGGCTGAGATGCTCGTCGCGAGCCCGCCCGCGCGACCGAGCACGCGCAGGACATAGGGAACCGCTGCGGCGATCGCCAGCGCCGCGACGGCGGCGACCTCACCGCCGCGCGTGAACCCCGGTGTGTGCGCGGGAGCTGCCCAGCCGATCACCGCGATCGCGCCTGCGATCAGCGCGGCGCCCACGATCTCGCGCATCCCGATGTGCTCGTGCAGCAACCGCACGCCGAGCACGAGCAGAACGATCAGCCCGAGCCCGAGCGCGGGCTGCACGATCGCCACCGACGCGAGGGCAAGCGCAACCGCCTGCAAGGGCCAGGCCACGATGCCCGCCGCCGCCCCCGCGAGCCAGAGCGGGCGGCGGATGAGCTTCTTCAGGAGCGACGCGCGCAGCGAATCGCTCGTCGGCTCCCGGCGCGCCTCGAGGGCCTGCAGGCTTGTAGAGAGCGCGTAGAGGGACGACGTCGCGCCGGCGAGGAGGATCGCGATGAAGATCTTCACAACGGAAGACTACGATCGCGAGGTGGTCGGCATCCCGCTTCTCACGCTCGTGCCCGGCGAGCTCGGCGGGAGCGAGACATACGTACGCGAGCTACTGCGCGGGCTCGGGCGCGTCGGGACGCACGAATACCGGGTGCTGCTGCCGCCCGCGGCACCGACCGCTTCCGAAGGCTTGCCGGCGGAGGTCGCGTCGGAATACCGCCTCGCGCGGACGATCCCGCAGCGCCTCGTCGCGATGGGGATGGCCGCGGCCCGGCCCGGCCCGCTGCGCGCGCGCCTCGACGGCACGCGCGTCGTGCACTACCCGCTGACGATCTGCATCCCACCGGTCGACCAGCCGCGCGTCGTGACGCTGCTCGACGTCCAGCACCTCGATCTACCGGGAATGTTCTCGCGCTCGGAGCGCTTGTTCAGATCCGTCGCGTGGCACCGGTCCACGCGCGGCGCACAGCGCGTGATCACGATCAGCGAGTTCGTTCGCAAACGCGCCATCGAACAGCTCGGGCTCGACCCAGCGCGGCTGCGCGCGATCCCGCTCGGCCTCGACCACGACGAGCTGCAACCGGGGATCGGCGAACGCGAGCCTTTCCTGCTCTACCCCGCCCGGCGCTGGCCCCACAAGAATCATGAGCGCCTGTTCGAAGCGTTTGCCGTTCTGCGCCGTGAACGTCCGGGGCTGCGACTCGTCCTGACAGGCGGCGGCGATTTCTCCGGCATGCCCGACGGCGTTGAGGCGCGCGGCCATCTCCCGCGCGCTGAGGTCGTGTCGCTGATGCAGCGCGCATCTGCGCTCGTCTTCCCGTCGCTCTACGAAGGGTTCGGGCTCCCGCCGCTCGAGGCGATGGCGTGCGGCTGCCCCGTTGCCTCGTC
>JAYUEQ010000033.1:0-2994 GCA_043739205.1 Thermoleophilia bacterium | reverse complement strand
AGGGAGAGGACGCCTGCGGCAATGCCGACCGCACCGCCCTTGCCGCCTGACAGGCTGACTCCGCCGAGGAGGGCAGCCGTTGCCGAGAAGGTGAGGACGTCGAAACCGATGTTCGTCGGGCTCGCGGTCGCGAGGCTGTAGCTGAGCAGCGCGCCGGGCAGGGCAGCGCCGAGCGCAGAGATGACGAATACGCCGACGAGGAGCCGGTCGACGGAGACACCCGCCACGCGCGCCGCTCGCCTGTCGCCGCCGATTGCCCGGATGTCCCGGCCCACGCGCAGGTAGCGAAGGACGATCGCGGCGAGAACGAAGATCCCGAGCGAGACGAGGCTCCTGATCGAGAAGATCTGCACGACCGGCTTGTCGAGCCTGAGGCCGACGGTGTATTTCTCGTAGGTGACGCTCTTCGAATGTCCCAGGATGTAGGTGATCCCCAGGATCACCAGGTAACCACCGAGCGTCACCGGCATTGAGTTCAGGCGGAACCTTGCGATCAGGCCTCCCTGGATGATGCCGACGAGGATCGCGGTGCCGAGGGCCGCGATGATGCCCACGAGCGGCGACCCAACACCTGTAAGAACTGCGACCATTCCGCCCAGCAGGTACATCGAGGAGACCGACAGGTCGAACTCGCCTGCGATGATCGTGATCCCGAGCGCAAGGGCCACCAGGCCGTACGACGCGAAGTTCTGAAAGATGTCGTAGACGTTCGCGGTGCGCACGGTGTACTGCGTGAGCGCGGGCAGGAGCGTCAGCGCCAGGATCATCAGTGCCAGGATCGCGTAGGGGGCAAGCCCTCCGGCACGCGGGAGACGACGGAGTATTTCGGATGTCCTCATCGACTTCGCTCCCTGAGGTTCGTAAGGACGACGACTACGACGACGATGATCCCGCGCACGAGGATCTGACCACCGGTCGAGTAGCCGCGGAGGAGCAGCAGGTCCGAGATCGTCGCGATGAAGATCGCACCCGCCGCCGTCCTCGCGATCGAGCCTCGCCCGCCCGTCACCGCGTTGCCGCCGACCAGTGCAGCGGCGATCGCGTCGTAGGTGTAGCTGCCCGTCAGGAGCAGTGACGCGTTCGCGCTCGTTGCGCCGATGAGGATGCCCGAGCCGGCGGTGAAGAGGGAGGCGATCCCGAAGGCGCCGACCGTCAGCAGCGTGATCGGCAGCGCCGCTGCGCGCGCGGCGACTCGGTTCTCACCGAGCAGGTAGATCTGTCGTCCGAACCGCGTCCGGCGCATCACCAGGGAGAGGATCACGGTGACGACGAGGAAGACGTAGACGGGGGCGGCGAGCCCGAACACGGGCTGCGCGAGGTGCTGCCAACTGGTCTCAGAGGCGGGCGGGATAATGCTCTGCCCGTGCGAGAGCCACACCGCCATTCCTTCCATCAGGCCCGCGGCTCCGATCGTCACGATGATCGGGTTCGCTCTCCAGGCGCCGACCGCGAAGCCCTGCACGGCGCCGATCGCGAGGCCGAGCAGCAGCGTCAGGACGATCGCTGCGAACAAGCCGAGTCGCAACGCGTAGAGGAAGAACATCGCTGAGATAGCGGCGGTCTGACCGAGCGCGAGGGAGAACAGGTTGCCGCTGAGGACGATCACGGTCAGCCCGACGGCGATGATGCCGACGAACGCCGCCGCGGTGAGTATCGCCTTCAGGTTGCTCACGGTGAGGAAGCCGGTAGTCGTGGCCGCCCCGTAAGCCGTCACTCCGACCAGCACCGAGATCCAGGCCGCGAGCGCGACGTCGGCGATGCGGATCGCCCGGCGTTCGAGCCCGAGGCGGCTCAGCGCAGCGGTCATCGGGCCGCTCACGAGTCGGCTCCGCCTTCAGGGTGACTCGTGATCATGTTCGCGAGGATGGTGGAGGCGGACGCCTGCGCGCGCGGGACGACCGACACGATCCGGCCGGCGAAGATCGTCACGACGACGTCCGCGAGATCAAGGACCTCGTCGAGCTCCGTCGACGAGAAGATCACTGCGGTACCGCGCCGCGCCGCTTGCCGGACGAGCCGGTGGATCTCGGCGCGGCCGCCGACATCGACGCCACGCGTCGGCTCGTCGAGCGCCAGCAATGCCGTTCCCTCCAGCTCGAGTGCGCGGCCGAGCAGGACCTTCTGCTGATTCCCGCCGCTGAGACTTCCAGCGGGTGCCCCGAGCCGCTCGACGGGTACCCCTGCCATGGTCGCGAGCTCGCGCGCCTTCCGCTGGACGCGCCGCCGGAGCAAGACACCGAGCCGGCTCAGCCGTCGGAGCCTCGTGACCGTCAGATTGCGGGACACCGCCTGCCCGAGGAACAGGCCCTCGCGCTGGCGGTCGTTCGGGATGTAGAGAACGCCCGCTTCGGCCGCGCGCCGCGGCGTGTTGAGGAGCACCCTGCGGCCGCGGACCTCGACCGTTCCGCCGGCGTTCGGCACGAGGCCGCCGAGCGCACGCAGCACCGTGCTCGTGCCGGACCCGACTTGCCCCGCGAGACCGGTGATGATCCCGCTCTCGAGCGACAGCGTCACCTCGTCCACGCTTCCCGGGACGTGGAGGCGGTCGATCTTCACGACCTCGGTTCCGGAGCCGGGCTCGATGTGCTCGTGCTCGAGCTGAGTCCTCGCCCCCTCCATCTCCCCGAGCATGTGTTCGATCAGGGAGCGCCGGTCGATGTCCCTGATCTCGTGTGTCCCCACGCACCTGCCGTCTCGCAGCACCGTCACTCGATCGCAGAGCTCGAAGACCTCGTCGAGACGGTGGGAGACGAAGATGACGCTGCGGCCTTGCGCAACGAGGTCACGCGTCGCCCTGAAGACGCGCTCGATCTCCGGCTTGCTGAGTGTCGCGGTCGGCTCGTCGAGGATCAGCAGGCGTGCGTCGCGAACGAGGAGTCGAGCGATCTCGACGAGCTGCCGTTCGCCGATCGAGAGGTTCTCGACGGGCGTCCCGAGCTGCACGTGGCCGAGGCCGAGCTGGTCGAGCACGCGGCGAGCGTGCTCCGAGAGTCG
>JAYUEQ010000032.1:0-3599 GCA_043739205.1 Thermoleophilia bacterium | reverse complement strand
GTTCTCGAGCACCCGCACGCCCGCGCCGAGCACCGTGCCCTCGTAGACGATCGCGGAGGGGTGGATGTCCGCGCGGATGTCGGCGCGGATCTCAGGCATTGAGCGAGTTCGTCAGCATCTCGAGCGCGCGCACGACGCGCGCGCCGTCGCGAGCGACCTTTGCCTTGTCGTGCTTGCCGTCGATCAGCTCGAGAAAGTACGTGCACTCCTGTCGGAGCGGCTCGGTCGTGGAGATCTTCGGGATCGAGATGTCGCCGGAGTGCAACTCGCCTGCCGCGCCCGCGCGCTTCTCGTAAACGGTCACCTTGCGCTCCGGCTCCATGTCGTCGAACACAACCATCTTCTGATCGCCGACGACGGTCATCTTCCGCATCTTGTGCGGGTCGAGCCAGGAAAGGTGCATGTGCGCGATCTTGCCGCTCGGGAAGCGCAGGAAGCAGAACACGACGTCCTCGACCCCAGGATGGATCGACGCGCTGCCCTGCGCGGTTGCAAGCTCCGGATCCTCGTCGAGGAAGTAGAGGATCACTGAGAGGTCGTGCACGCCGAGCGACCAGAGCGCGTTCTCGTTCGAGCGCACGATGCCCAGGTTGACGCGATTGCCGTAGACGCACAACACATCGCCCAGGTCGCCACGATCGATCAGCTCCTTCACCTTGAGCACGCCGGGGTGGTAGAGCAACAGGTGGCCGGGCATCAGGACGCGGTCTCGCTCGACTGCGAGCGCGACGAGCTCGTCCATCTCCGCCGCGCGCATCGCGGGCGGCTTCTCGACGAACACGTGCTTGCCCGCATTCAGTGCTTGCTTGGCCAGGGAATAGTGCGTCGGCACCGGCGTCGCGATCACGATCGCATCGAGCTCGTCGTCGGCGAGCAGGTCCTCGAAGTTCGTCGTCGCCCGTGCGCTCGGATAGCGCGCGGCGAGCGAGCCCAGATGCTCCTCGTCGAGATCGCAGAGCCACGTCAGGTTCGCGAGGTCGTTGAAGTTCCGGACGAGGTTCGGGCCCCAGTAGTTGAGCCCGACGACGCCGATCGTCGGCGCAGCCATTAGAGGCCCGATGCCCATTGGCGTGCTTGCGGGGATGGCTCAGACCAAGCAGGTCGCACGGCCCGGGCGCAGGGCATAGCGGGGTCCACGTTCAAGCTCGGGCCGGGCGAGATGCGCCGAGTCTGAGCCACCATCCGTGAGTACGTAGAAATGGGCATCGGGGCTCTATAGCTTCCAGACCTTGCCTTCGACCTCGTGGCCCTTCGTGGCGTTGCGGAAGTCGACGATCACGTGGCCGCGACGTACGACGTCGCCGTAGTCGATGCTGGAGTGGTTGGTCACGATTGCGACGCAGTCGTAGCTCTCGGGTTCGAGCGCCACCGAGGTCATCCCGTCGAACTCCGGCACGTGCGGGTCGTGGTAGGAGACCTCGGCGCCGGCGTTCTTCAGCAGATGGATCAGCTTCTCGGCGGGCGTCTCGCGCATGTCGCCGATGTCCGGCTTGTAGGCGACACCGATGATCAGGATCTTCGAGCCGCTCACCGACTTGCTCGCGCCGTGGTTGAGCGCCTGCGAGATCAGCGAGCGGCAGAAGTACGGCATGTTGTTGTTGACCTCGCCCGCCAGCTCGATGAAGCGCGTCGAGAAATCGAACTCGCGCGCCTTCCAGGTGAGGTAGAAGGGGTCGATCGGAATGCAGTGCCCTCCGAGACCGGGACCGGGCTTGAACGACGCGAACCCGAACGGCTTCGTGCCGGCGGCGTCGACTACTTCCCACACGTCGATGTCCATGCGGTCGCAGAGCTGCGCGAGCTCGTTGACGAGGGCGATGTTGACGGCGCGGTAGATGTTCTCGAGCAGCTTCGTCAGCTCCGCGGCCTCGGGCGTCGACACCTCGTGCACCGTGTCGATCGCCGCGCGGTAGACCTCAGCTGCGGCCCTGGTGCTCTCGGCGTTGATCCCGCCGACGACCTTCGGCGTTGTCTTCGTCGTCCAGTCCTCACGACCCGGGTCGACACGCTCCGGCGACATCGCGAGGTGGAAGTCCTCGCCGGCCTTCAGGCCGGAGCCACTCTCGAGGATCGGCTGCAAGATCTCGCGCGTCGTTCCCGGCCACGTCGTCGACTCGAGCACGATGACCTGCCCGCGCTGCAGAACCGGCGCGAGGCTGCGGGCCGCGCTCTCGATGTAGGAGAGGTCCGGCTCGCGCTGACGGGAGAGCGGCGTCGGGAGGGCGATCAGGACCGCGTGCGCCTGTTTCACCAGCTCGTAGTCGTTTGTCGCGACGACGAGGCCCTTGTCGGTGAGCGCGGTCAGGCGCTCCGTGCTGACGTCCTCGATGTGACTCTCGCCGCGGTTCAGCGCGTCGACGACGTGCTTCTGGACGTCGACGAGCAGTACACGGTTGCCGGCCTCGCCGAAGGTGGCTGCAAGCGGGACTCCCACGTACCCTGCGCCGATGACGGCGACGTCGTAGAGGCTCTCCTCGGGCACGCCGCTCAAGGGTACAGGGCTGCCGCAACCCGTTCGGCGGCATGGCCGTCGCCGTAGAGCTCCGGCGCGTCCTCCGGGTACCGCGCCTCGTCCAGGGCACCGGCGAGCCGGTCGGGCTCGACGAGCGTGTTCGCCCCGGCGGCGACCGTGTCCACCCACTCGGTGCTCGGCCGCACCGTGACGCAGGGCACACGGAGCCAGTACGCCTCCTTCTGCAACCCGCCGGAGTCGGTGACGACGGCGCTTGCGCCACCGAGGAGCGACAGCATCTCGAGGTAGCCCAGCGGAGTGATCGCTTGGACGTTTGCCGGCAGGTCGATCCCGTGCTCGTCCAGCGCGTGACGCGTCCGCGGGTGCACCGGGAAGATGAACGGCCGCCCGCTTTCCGCAAGCCCGGCGACGATCGACCGCAGCCGGTCGGGCTCCGTGTTCGCTTGCCGGTGGATCGTCACGGCCGTGTACGGCCCTTCGGGCGTGGCCAACCGCCGGGCGATCGGCTCGAAGAGGCGCGTCGCGTCGGCCATCACATCCCCGACGACCTCCACACGCCCGGTGATGCCCTCGCGCGCGAGCTGCTCGGCCGAGCGTGTGTCCGGCGCGAGGAGCAGGTCGGAGAGCGTGTCGACCTCGATGCGGTTCCGCTCTTCGGGCATCGAGAGGTCGAAGCTGCGCAGCCCGGCCTCGACGTGTGCGACCCGTCTGTCGCCGGCGGCCCGTGCGCCCGCGGCGGTCGTGTTCGTGTCCCCGTAGACGAGCACCCAGTCCGGGCGCTCGCGCTCAACGATGTCTCGAATCGCCGGCGTCATCGCGTCGATGTCCGAGGTGCGGAGGTCGAGGCGGTAGGCAGGCTCGGGGATCGAGAGCTCGTCGAAGAACACCTGCGACATCGCTGGATCCCAGTGCTGGCCCGAGTGGAGGACGACTTCCTCGACGCCCGCATCTCGCAGCGCCACCGAGAGGGGCGCCGACTTGATGAACTGGGGCCGGTTGCCCACCACGGAGAGAACCCGCATAACGCCGCTACGATACGCGGCGTTCCACGGGCCGTTAGCTCAGCTGGTAGAGCAGGGGACTCTTAATCCCAAGGTCGAAGGTTCGATCCCTTCACGGCCCATTT
>JAYUEQ010000031.1:0-6145 GCA_043739205.1 Thermoleophilia bacterium | reverse complement strand
GTCGGGACGGAAGCGCCCATCGCTTGCTCCGACGTAGAAGCCGAGGAACGTCGACTGATGCGCAAGCGTCGTGCGCAGCATCGGCACGAGCGTCAACGGCGTCGCCTCCGGCTCGCGCTGAAGCGCGTGCGTTCCGGAGGGATCGGTCGGATGGAAGTAGCCGCTCCACGACTCGATCGCGCCGAACTCGTCGAGGTGATGCAGGCCGATCACCGTCGCGCCGTACCCGCCGGCTGACACGCCGAGAATCGCGCGCGCGGATCGGCGTGCCAGTGTGCGATAGCGGTTGTCGACGACGCGCGGAAGCTCGACGGCGATCGCCGTTTCCCACTCCCGGCCGGCAGACCAATCGAGGTACTCGGCGTCGGTGTCGCCGTTGTGTGCACCCTGAGGCGCGACGACGATCGCCCGGCGACGCGCAAGCTCGAGCGCATTCACCACGTAGCGAAAGCTCGTGTACGCCCGCGCGTTGGCCGGGAGCCCGTGTAGGTAGTAGAGGACCGGGTAGTGCGTCGTTCCCCCGTCGTAGCCCGGCGGGAGATAGACCGCGAACGAGAGCCTGCTCTGCAGGCCCGTCGAGGCAAACGAGTCCTCAACGACGCGTCCCTGCAACGCCGACGCAGACGGCACGAGCACGAGCGCCGCGACGGCGACCGCCACCAAGCGGGCCGTCACGCGCGAACCGCCCAGAGGATGTTCGCGCGGTTCGGAATCGCAAAGGTCGCCTCCGGAAGCAGATCGCCGAGCCGTGCGACAACGTCTTCGCGGTCCTCGCGGCTCGCGATCCAACTGACGGAGCGCAGATTGTCGAGGATCCCGGCGCGGTCGAGCACGTGGTCATGGGTGACGAATGACCGTTCGTGCACGTCCTCGAACAACCCGCCGACGCGCAACAGGTCCTCCCATTGGGGCTCGTCTTTCCAGCGCATCAAGGCGGCGTCGTGCAACACCGCCACTTCCCGCACGAACTCGTGCGGCCGCGGGTCGGGAAGCTCGTCGTCCCCCTCGTTCCAGACGATCGCGAAGACGCCCCCGGGCCGGACGACCCGCGCGATCTCGGGCACCGCGACGGGCTTGTCGAACCAGTGGAATGCCTGCGCAGCGAAAACGCCGTCGACCGACCCGTCGTCGAGCGGAATTTGCTCCGCCGAACCAGCGAGCGCCGTTACACCCGGCACGACGCGCTGGAGCATCGCGCGCATGTTCGCGAGCGGCTCGACAGCGGTCACGACGCCATACCGCGCCGCGAGAACCCGGGTCAGCTTCCCGGTGCCGGCGCCGAGATCGAGCACCGCTGCGTCCGCGTCGAGAGGCAGTACATCGAGGAGCGCCGGCGGATACGAAGGCCGGGTCCGCTCGTACTCGTCCGCGACGAGATCGAAGCTGAGCTCGCGCCGGTCGTCAGCCAACGCCCGCCAGGAGGAAGGCGCGGGTCTCCTTCAGCATCTCGCGTGCGATCACGAGGCGCTGGATCTGGTTCGTGCCTTCGTAGATCTGGGTGATCTTGGCGTCGCGCATCATCCGTTCGACAGGGTATTCCTGGATGTAGCCGTAGCCGCCGAGCACCTGGACCGCGTCGGTCGTCACCTCCATCGCGACGTCGGTGCAGTAGAGCTTCGCCATCGCCGAGAGCTTCGTCAGCTCGGGGCCGGTGTCGCCGTCGTCGATCATCTGGCCGACCTTGTAGAGCAGGCCGCGTCCGGCTTCGCACTTGGTCTCCATGTCGGCGAGCATCCCGGCGATCAGCTGGTGCTGGCCGATCGGCTTGCCCATCGTCTCGCGCGACCTCGCGTACTCGACCGCGTAGTCGGTCGCGCCCTGGGCAAGCCCGAGACCCTGCGCACCGATCCCCGGCCGCGAGCGGTCGAGGATCCGCATCGCGATCTTGAACCCCCCGCCTTCCTCGCCGAGCAGGTTCGCCGCGGGGATCCGCGCGTCGTTGAAGAAGATCTCGCCGGTCGTCGAGCCCTTGATCCCCATCTTCGGCTCGATCCGCCCCACCTCGAACCCCGGCGTCGCCGCCTCGACCACGAACGCCGAAATCCCCGGATGGCCCTGCTCCGGATCGGTCTTCGCGAAGACGACGTACACGGACGCGATGCCTGCGCTCGTGATGAACCGCTTACCGCCGTTCAAGACGTACTCGTCGCCGTCGCGGCGCGCGGTCGTACGCATCGCCGCGCTGTCCGACCCGGAGCCCGGCTCGGTCAACGCGTACGCGGCCAGCCACTCACCGCTCGCGAGCCTCGGCAGGAACCGCTCCTTCTGCTCGGCGTTCCCGGCGAGCTTGATCCCGAGCGAGCCGAGCTCCTGCACGGCGATGATCAGCCCACTCGTCGCACACACCTTCGAGACTTCCTCGATCGCGACGAGCGTCATCAGCGAGCTCTCACCGATCCCGCCGTATTCCTCGTCGTACATGATTCCGAAGAGGTCGTTCTCGCGGTACAGCTCGACCACGTCCCACGGGAATTCCGCCGACTTGTCGATCTCCGCGGCCCGCGGCGCGATCTTCTCGTGGGCGATCGTCCGCACCAGCTCACGGATCTCCCGCTGCTCGTCGTTCAGGGGGTCGCGAGCGCTCATGCTTTCGATTCTAGAGCCGATAAACGACCCATGGTCATTCCGCTGCGCATTTTCGTGCTCGTGATCGCCGCGACCGGTCTCGCCTGTGCGGCGATGACGATCGTGCTCGTCAGCGCCTCCCGTTAGCCCGACCGGTCGTGGAAGACAGCCTCCATATTGTGGCCGTCGGGGTCGAGCACGAACGCGCCGTAGTAGCCCGCGTGGTACTGCACGCGCTCGCCGGGCGCGCCGTTGTCCTCGTATCCCCCTGAGATCGCCACGCGATGGAACTCGTCCACCGTGGCGCGGTCGGCAGCGCCGAAGGCGCAGTGCACGTTCTCGGTCGGCTCATCGCCGTGGACGAACGAGAACGACCCGACGCCGTCCGTGAAACGCACCCGGTCGGGTGCGTCGTAGGCGAGACGCCACCCGACGACGGGCGCGACCGTCTCGTAGAAGCGCTTCGCGTCTTCGACGCTCCGCGTTCGCAACCAGAGATGGTCGATGCGCGATGCCGCGGGATCGGTCGCGTGGTGGTGCACGTACTCGACACTGTTGCCATCGGGGTCGAGGACGAACGCGCCGTAATACGACTCGTGGTACTCGGGCCGCGCGCCCGGCTCGCCGTCGCTCTCGTAGCCCGCGTTCGTCAGCTGCGCCCACCAGCGGTCGACCTCCGCCCGGTCGTGCGCGCCGAAGCCGATGTGCAACCGTTTCGCCGGGGGCTTGCCTTCGGATGTCCGTACGTTGACGAAGTTGCCCCAAGACCTGAACGCGCTGCCGTCGTCGAACGTCGGCTCGCCGAGTGCGAGCCGGTAGAAGTCCCCGCTCGCATCAAAGTCGCCCACCCGGATCGCCACGTGATCGAACACACGTAGATTCTGCCGCATCGTGATTCTCGCCAACGGCCTCATCCGCACGCTCGACCCGCAGATCCCGACGCAGCGCGCACTCGCGATCGCCGGCGAGCTGATCGCCGGCGGCGTCGGCGTGCACGAGACGGCGCTCGCCTCACCGGAGGTGCTCGACCTCGGTGGCCGGGTCGTCGTCCCCGGCTTCTCCGACGCACACGTCCACTTCCCGACCTGGGCGATGGCGCAGAACGAGATCAACCTGGACGGCTGCGCCTCGCTCGACGACGCCCTCGATCGCCTGCGAGGCGTGCCGAAGCCCGAGGGTGGACGCTGGCTGCGTGGCTACGGGTGGCGTAGCGGCGACTGGCTGCCACAGCGCGAGCCCACCCGGCAGGATCTCGACCCGATCACCGGCGGCAACCCCGCTGCGCTGATCGCGAAGGACTACCACTCGATCTGGCTCAACTCGGCCGCACTTGCGCTCGCAGGTGGCGACCTCGAGGTCGAGGGCGGCGTCGTCGAGCGCGACGCACGGGGCGAGCCGACCGGCGTGCTGCGCGAGGAAGCCGCGTGGCGGTTCAAAGAGCGCTACATGGTGTGGCCGGACGACGAGTACCTCGAAGCGATGCGCGCCGGCGTGAGGCTTGCGAACTCGCGCGGAGTGACGGCGGTGCACGACAAGGACGGTTGGCTCGGGGCGCTGCGGCTCTGGCAGCAGCTCGATGAGCGCGGGCACCTGACGCTCCGGGTATGGCAATCGATCCCGCACGACAAGCTCGACGACGCGGTCTCGATCGGCATGCGCTCCGGGATGGGCAGCTCGATGCTGCGGCTCGGCTACCTGAAGGTGTTCATGGATGGCACGCTCGGCTCGCAGACCGCGTGGATGCTCGACGGCAGTGGCGTACAGATCACGAGTGGCGAGGAGCTCGCGGAGATCGTGCGCCGCGGCGCCGAGGCCGGCTTTCCGGTCGCGGTGCACGCGATCGGCGACCGCGCGAACCGCGAGGCCCTCGATGCCTTCGAGCAGACCCGCGACGCCTGGCAGCCGCGCGGATTGCGCCAGCGGATCGAGCATTGCCAGCTGCTCTCGCCCGAGGACCTCCCACGCTTCGCCGAGCTCGGCGTCGCATGCTCGGTGCAGTTCTCCCACGCTCCCTCGGACCGCGACCTGGCCGACCAGTTCTGGACGAACAAGACCGACGGCGCGTACGCCTTCCGCTCGCTCGTCGACTCGGGCGCCATCGTCGCGAACGGGAGCGACGCGCCGATCGAGGAGCTCGATCCATTAGCGGGCATCCGCGCCGGTGTCCGCCGCTCGATCGACGAGCGCCCCGCGTGGCATCCCGAACAGGCGCTCACCGTGGAGCAGGCGTTCCACGCCACGTGTGTTGCCCCGGCGTGGCTCGCGCGCGACGAACGCAAGCGCGGCACGCTGCTTCCGGGCCACGCCGCAGACCTCGTGGTGCTCGACCGTGATCCGTGGGACGACCTCGACGCGCAGGTCGTCGCGACGATGGTCGCCGGCCGCTGGGTGCACAACCCGCCACCGTGGGACCACTGAGAAATGCCCTGAACGGCGAGTCAGTGGATCAAAGGTCGCCGAACGCGAGCAACAGCTCGCGAGCCGCGGCAGTGCCGAGCGGCACGTACTCCGCGACGAGGCGTTCGTTCGGTGAGTGGATCTGCGAGTCCGGCAGGCCGAACCCGGTGATCACGGTCGGAATGCCCTTGTCGGCTAGCGCCGCGACGATCGGCAGCGTGCCGCCTGAACGAATGAGCGCGGGACGAACACCGAGCACCTTTTCGAACGCGTCGAGGCCGAGCTGAACCGCCTTCGCATCCGGCGGGACGAGCCCGGGCGGCGCGGCCGACCAGCGCTCGATCTCGAGCTCCGCTCCCTCGGGCGCCGACTCGCGCAACAGCCGTTCAACAACGGGCGCAACGTCGTCGATCTTCTGGCCCGGCGCGAGACGCATCGAGACGTTCGCGATCGCCTCGACCGGGAGCACCGTCTTCTGCAGGTGCGGCGAGCCGGTCGAGATGCCGTTCACGTCGATCGCGGGCTCCGCGAATGTGCGCAGATAGAAGTCCTCGGCAGCACGTGCATCCTTCGGCCGCGCGCCTTGATCGGAGAGCTCGCTCGCGCCCGCCGGAAGTGCCTGCCATCCGGCGAGCTCGTCCGCGGTCGGTTCGCTGCGACCGACTCGTAGCTCGTCGACCAGCGTGCCGTCGTGGGCGACGAGCCCGCTCAACATCTTGATCATCGCGTGCGCGGCGTTCAGTGCGGCACCGCCGTACATCCCCGAGTGCAGGTCGCGGTCGCCGGTGCGGAGCGTGACGTGCCAGTAGATGACCCCGCGCATCGCGACGTTGAACGCCGGCAGGTCGCGCTTGATCATCCCGCTGTCGAAGATCACCGCCGCGTCGGCGCCACGTTCATCCTGTTCGAGGTACTCGACGATCGAATGGCCGCCCGTCTCTTCCTCGCCGTCGCACGTAAAACGGACGTTGACCGGCAGCTCACCGGCCAGCGCGAGCTCACGTGCCGCAGCGAGCAGCATGTAGAGCTGGCCTTTGTCGTCGACCGTCCCGCGTCCGTAGAGGTAGTCGCCCCGGATCTCGGGCTCGAACGGATCGGACTCCCAGAGCTCGAGCGGGTCCGGCGGCTGCACGTCGAAGTGCCCGTAACAGAGCACCGTCGGTGCGTTGTCGGGATCCCGCGA
>JAYUEQ010000030.1:0-2796 GCA_043739205.1 Thermoleophilia bacterium | reverse complement strand
GAGCTGTTCGCGTGGGAGCCCGAGTCGACGTACGTGCGGCAACCGCCGTACTTCGAAGGGATGTCGCGCGAGCCGGGGAACGTGCCGGACATAAAGGACGCCCGCGTGCTCGTTTGGCTCGGCGACTCTGTCACGACCGACCACATCTCGCCGGCCGGCTCGATCAAGCCCGACTCGCCCGCCGGCGACTACCTCACCGAGCACGGCGTCGAGCGTAAGGACTTCAACTCGTACGGGGCGCGCCGCGGCAATCACGAGGTGATGGTGCGTGGCACCTTCGCGAACGTGCGGTTGCGCAACAAGCTCGTGGACGGCGCCGAGGGAACGTGGACGTTGCACGTGCCGAGCGGCCAGGAGATGACGATCTACGCCGCGTCGCAGCGCTACCTCGCGGACGGCACGCCGACGATCGTGCTCGCAGGCAAGGAGTACGGCTCCGGATCGTCGCGCGACTGGGCGGCGAAGGGGCCAAACCTGCTCGGCGTGCGCGCGGTGATCGCGGAGTCGTACGAGCGCATCCATCGCTCGAACCTCTTGATGATGGGCGTGCTGCCGCTGCAGTTCCTGGACGGCGAGTCGTCGGCGTCGCTCGGGCTCACGGGACGGGAGACGTTCTCGATCATTGGCGTCGAAAACGGTGAGGCGCGCGAGGTGACGGTGCGCGCTGACGGCCAGGAGTTCCGCGCCCGCGTCCGCCTCGACACCCCACGCGAGCGCGAGTACATGCGCCACGGCGGCATCCTCCCGTACGTCCTGCGCCGCCTCCTCGCGGACTAGTCCGATCAGGACACTGTCGCCAGTCCTTCATCGTGGTCTGACCACGAAAGAGGCGCGGTTCGCCATGACCGCGCAGGACAATCCGGTGTGGTGGTTCCTGGCGTTCTCGGAGGCTGTGGACGAAAGATCGGAGTTCTGTGACCCTTGGTCTGACCACTTGACAGGCCCGCAAACGACGTGTCGCTAGGGGACCCTCCGCCGATGAACGAAGTGCCACTGCTCGTCGTCGTTACTGGGCCACCCGGCGCCGGGAAGACGACGATTGCCGCCGAGTTGCGCAGGCGACTCGGGATGCCGCTGATTGCCAAGGACACCGTCAAGGAACTCCTTGGCGGAGCGCTCCGGATCGAGGACCGCGCCCGCTCGCACCAGCTCGGCGCGATCGTCTTCGAGTTGATCGCTCTCGTCGTCAAGGAGCTGCTGGAACAGGGCGTCTCGGTGATCGCGGAGGGGAACTTCACGGAACACTCGACGCTCCTCTCGGGCCTTCCTGCCGCCGAGATCGTCCAGGTGTACGTGACGGCGGAACCGGAGACGCTCCGCACCCGGTTGCTCGAGCGCGATGTCCGGCATCCCGTTCACTACGACCGCGAGGCGGCCGATGAGGTCTCGGTGCGAGCCGCCGGCGGCGAATGGCGGGCCCTCCCGCTCTCCGGCCGGCTGATCGAGATCGACACCACGATCTGGCCCGATCTGGACGAGGCCCTGGCGAAGGTCTGAGGGCACAGGTAGATTGCATAGGCTATGCCTAGGAACTACACAGCGCGCGAGGCCGCGCAACGGCTCGGGATCAGCCTCGACACGCTGCGGCGCTGGGATAAGACCGGCCGGATCCGCGCCGAGCGCGACGAGCGGAACCGACGGGTGGTCCCCGCGACTGAGGTCGAGCGCCTGCGCACTGCGACGCGGTCGTCCGGGCTGAGTGCGCGCAACCGATTCGTCGGGACCGTCTCGAGCATCGAGATCGACGGATTGATGGCGCAGGTCGAGATCATCGTCACCGAACCGACGCGGGTCGTTGCACTCGTCACCCGCGACGCCGTCGAAGAGCTCGGGTTGAAGCCCGGCATGCCGGCGACCGCACTCGTCAAGTCGACGTCGGTGATGGTCGAGCGGTGAAGCTGCTCGCGATCTTCGCCGCCGCATCGCTGACCGGTGTGTTCCCGCTGATCGACCACGCACCGAAGTTCCAGTTCGCGGGCTCGGACCAGCTCGCGTTCCAGATCACGCAGGGCGCGCATGCCGACGTCTTCGCCGCAGCCTCGCCGAAGTACCCGGAGCAGCTCTACGCCCAAGGGCTCTGTTCGAAGCCGGCCGCGTTCGCAACCAATACCGTCGTGCTCATTGTCCCGCGTGCGAATCCCGCCCGGATCAACTCGGTCTACGACCTGACGCACGACGGCATCAAGCTCGTGATCGGGGCCCAGGGCGTGCCGATTGGCGACTACACCCGCAAGCTGCTCGCCAACCTCGGTCTATCTGCCGCACTGAAGAACGTCGTCAGCCAGGAGGACGACGTCAAGTACGTAGTTGCGAAGGTCGCGCTCGGCGAGGCGGACGCGGGCTTCGTCTACCGCACCGACGTCAAGCCGGTGGGGAACAAGGTGTTCCGGATTGCAGTGCCGGCGGCCGGCCAGCCGACCGTGCAGTACGAGCTGTGTATCCCGACGACGACGCAGCACCCGAAGCTCGCTGCGGCGTTTGTGCGCGAGGTGCTATCGAAGCGAGGCCGCGCGACACTGCGCACGGCCGGGTTCGGGCTGCCGTGAGACTCGTGTTCGGCGCCGCGGCTGCGGTCGGTCTGACCTTCCTCACACTGCCGGTGCTCGCGATCTTCCTCCGCGTATCGCCGACGACGCTCGTACACGAGCTGAACGATCCAGTCGCACGCGACGCGCTGGTCGTTTCGTTGCGGACGAGTGCGATCGCGCAAGCGCTCGTCGTCACGCTCGGGACTCCCACCGCCTATCTGCTCGCGACGTCGCGGTTCCGCGGCCGCAACGTGCTGCTGACGGTGGT
>JAYUEQ010000029.1:0-1855 GCA_043739205.1 Thermoleophilia bacterium | reverse complement strand
GTGTGCACGTAGTAGGCCTCGGGCGAGTCGTCGTGCAGTTCCGGTGCGCGCACGCCACCGCCGTAGGGCATCCGGATCGTGAGCGGAAACTCCATCTGTCCGCCCGTCCGCCAGTGGTAGCGGCCGACGTGCGTGATCAGCTGATCGAGACACGGGTACGAGAACGCGTCGTACTGCATCTCGACGACCGGGCGCCAGCCCGCCATGCACAGGCCGACAGCGCCGCCGAGCAGGCCCGCCTCCGCGAGCGGCACATCGACGCAGCGATCGGCGCCGAAGCGGTCGAGCAGCCCTGCCGTCGCGCGAAAGACCCCGCCCGCACGGCCGACGTCCTCGCCAAGCACCATCACGTTGGCGTCGCGTGCAAGCTCGGTGTGCAACGCATCGTTGACCGCTTCGACCAGTGTCAGCTCAGCCATTGCGCATGTTCCCCGGCGGATCGACGTAGGCATTCCGGAACATCAGCTCCGGATCCGCGGGCGGCTCGGCCTCTGCGGCGGTGATCGCGGCGCGCATCAGATCCTCCGCTTCCTTGCGAACCGCTTCGGCTCGCTCGGCGGTCAACACGCCCGCGCTCGTGAGAACGTCCTCGTAGCGCCCGAGGCATTCGTGCGCGCGCTCTTCTTCGACGCGAGCCTGATCGATGTAGGCGCGCGGGTCGTCGGCGGTCGCATGCGGAGCGGCGCGGTAGTGCACAGCCTCGATCAACGTGGGGCCTCCACCGGCGCGTGCGCGTTCGACCGCCGCACGCGCCGCCTCGTACACCGCAAGCACGTCGAGCCCGTCGACTCGGACGCCGGGAATGCCGTAACCGACGGCTTTGTCGGCCAGCGTCTCCGCGCGTGTCTGCGCCTCGATCGGTGTCGAGATCGCCCACTGGTTGTTGTTGCAGACGAACACTGCAGGCGCGTTCATCACCGCCGCGAGGTTCAGGCCTTCGTGGAACGCACCCTCACTCGTTGCGCCGTCGCCGAAGAACGCCATCGCAACACCCGGCTCGCCCCGCAACTTCTTCCCCCACGCGAGACCCGCCGCATGCGGAATCTGGCTCGCGATCGGCACGGCGATCGACGCGACATTCCACTCGGCCGGGTTCCACCAGCCTGCGGGATGACCTCTCCACCAGTGCAAGATCGTTTCGGCCGGCATGCCGCGCACGAGACCGATTGCAGACTCGCGGTACGACGGGAAGATCCAGTCGTCGGCCGACAGCGCGAACGTCGCGCCCGCCTGGATCGCCTCGTGATTCCAGAAGATCGCGTAGGTGCCGATCCGACCTTGCCGGTGATAGACGACGGAACGTTCGTCGTAGGTGCGCAGGAGGACCATGCGGCGATACAGCTCCAGCAGGTCACTCTCCGCGAGTCCGTGTGGCACGAGAGCTTCAGTCGAGGCCATGCGGGGCGGAACCCTAGCGCACCCCCAACTCCTCGGCCTGCCAGGCCACCTGATCGTCGAATGCCTGCAGGCTCATACCGTGATCCGCCGGATACCAGCTGATCCGCGGGTGCCCCGGCGCGGCGTGCATCAGCGCGACGAGCTGTGCGTGAGGCACCACCTGGTCGAGCGTCCCGGCCTGAAAGTAGAGCTGCGCGTGGGTGCGCGCGATCCAGTAGAGCGGCGCGCGGGAACCGCGACCCGCGACGATCCCGACCGCCTTCAGGCGTGGCTCGTCACCGGCGAGGATCGCTGCGGTCTGAGCGCCGAGTGAGTAGCCGACGACGCCGAGCCGCGTGGGATCTACGTCGGTGCGAGCGACGAGCAGATCGAGTGCGCGGCGCGCGTTGACGACGAGCCGCCTGAAGGTGGCAGCGTCGTTCACCTGCGAGATCGTCATCGTCACTGCACCCCGCAT
>JAYUEQ010000028.1:0-1721 GCA_043739205.1 Thermoleophilia bacterium | reverse complement strand
GCCGGGTGCCCTCGTGCTCGCGATCGGCGCCAACGACCCGGCATCGCGCGAGCTCGACGCCGTCGTGCTCGAGCGCGCAGCCCTCGTCTGCACGGACTCACGTGAGCAGGCCCAGGCGGAAGCGGGCGATCTGACCGCGCTCGACTGGGCCGGCGTGTACGAGTTGCAGGACATCGTCACCGGTACGGTCGACGGCCGCCAAAGCGACGACGACATCGTCGTCTTCAAGTCGAACGGCTTGGCAGCATGGGACCTCGCGGCCGCCGCGCGCGTCGTCGAGCTCTTGGCTTAGAGGCCGCGGCGCGCGTCGAAGACCAGGTCGTCACCGAGCTCGTGTACGACCTCGGGACGGTCGAGCAGGCGCTTGACCTGTTCCGGCGTGATGCGGTTGGTCACGTAGTGATCGTTCAGGATCTCGGCCAGCGGCCGACCGCGATGGTGCTCGCGGATGATGTATTGGGCAATCCGTTCCTCCGCCTGCGAACGGGCAGAGAGGAACGAGAACGCGCCCCTGATCGCGTCGACGAATCCCACAGCGGCCCGAGTATAGTCGGGTGCGTGAAGGCTCCCGCAACCGCCGGGCGCTTCGCCGAGCGGATCGTGGACGGACGCGACGACGGCGGCCGTTCCGAGCGGGTCGTGATCTGGATCGAACGCAGGCCCGGAGCCATCTGGGCCGTTGGCCGCCAGGTCAACCCCCAGCACCGCGAGACCGAGTCACCGCGCGAGGACGACTACCTGTGGCAAGGGTACGAGCTCGACGATTGTCTCGAGGCAGCGAACGGCGCGCTCGAGGACGACGCCGTCGTCTCAGACGAGCTCGGCTCACCGGAGACGGTCAAGCCGTTCCACCGCGCCGAGCTCCTGAAGCCGCTCGAGAAGTTGTTCTTCGGGCGGACGTGAACCTGGTTTGCTGTTCAACCAGGTTCATGAGCTTGCGCTGGGTGGCCCGAAACGCATGAACCAGGTTCAAACTACGAACCTGGTTCGACCGAACCTGGTTCACGGGCCGGCCACCTCAGGTTCGCATCGGGGATCGGGTCCCCGTGTGGGTCGTGCGTCGGGAAGCCGAGCGCCTTGTCGATCCGCGCTTCCAGCTCCTCCGAGATCACGTGCTCAAGGCGGTCCGCCTCGTCATGGACGGCGTCGACCGAGAGGCCGAGCGTCTCCGCGAGGTACAGCTCGAGCAGACGATGGTGGCGGATCACCTCGAGCGCGACACGCTCACCGGCGTTCGTCAGGTGCGCGCCGCGGTAAGGCTCGTGCTCGAGCAGTTCGAGCGCTGCCAGCTTCTTGACCATTGCGGACGCCGAGGCAGGCGACACCGCCTGATCCTTTGCAAGCGCCCCGATCGTCACGTGCCCGTGCTCGGACTGCAGCTTGTACATGCTCTTGAGGTAATCCTGGATCGACTCGCTGAGCCCAGCTTTGCTCACCTTGCCAGGGTAACGTGCCGCCGTGGCAAACAGTGTTGCGCAAATACGTGTTGGGCACAGCGCGGACCCGGACGACGCGTTCATGGTCTGGGCGCTCGAGGCGGGACGGGTCGACACGCGTGGCCTCGATCTACAGCTGGTCGTCTCGGACATTCAGTCGTTGAACGAGTGGGCGCTCGAGGGCCGGCTCGAGGTAACGGCGCTTTCTGCCGGCGCCTACCCGTCCGTGGTCGACCGCTACGCGCTGCTCCCGCACGGCGCGTCGTTCGGCGAGGGCTACGGCCC
>JAYUEQ010000027.1:0-6822 GCA_043739205.1 Thermoleophilia bacterium | reverse complement strand
CGGGCCGAAGCTCTCCTGCAGGTTCCGGAACGCGAGCGGGATCAGCACCAGGCCGAGCGGGACGTTGAGCCAGAAGATCCAGTGCCAGGAGATGCCGCTCACGACGGCGCCGCCGACGAGCGGGCCGAGCGCGACCGCGAGGCCGCTGATACCGCCCCACGCGCCGAGCGCGAGCCCACGCCGCTCCTTCGGAACTGCCGACGACAGGATCGTCAGTGTCAGCGGCAGCACGATCGCACCGCCGAGCCCCTGCACCGCACGCGCGGCATCGAGCGCCCCGATCGACGGCGCGAGAGCGGCCGCAGCGGAGGCGAGCGTGAAGATCGAGAGACCGATCGTGAACATCAGGCGCCGCCCGAAGCGATCGCCGAGCGCCGCACCGGTGAGGAGCAGCACCGCGAAGGTGAGCGTGTACGCATTGACCGTCCACTCGAGACCGCTGAGGCCGGAGTGCAGGTCGACGCGAATCACGGGCAGCGCGGTCGTCACGACGAGGTTGTCGAGCGTGACCATGAAGAGCGCGGCCGAGGTGATTGCGAACGTCCACCACATGTTTGCTTTGTGATTCATCACTAACCTCCGTACGAAAAAAGGGTGGATTTACAGGTCGTTCTTGCAGGCCTCGACGAGGCGAACGCCCCAGTCCTCGGCCATGGCGTCGAAGGACACGAGCACGTTCATCAGCATGCCGCCGGCAAAGAACGCGCTGATCTTCTCTGCAGGCGCGCCCGAGACGCGCTCGGCATAGGTAACGAGATCGCCGAAACCGGCACGGCAGACCGCGGCGATCTCCGGGTCATCGCAGGCCGCGTACGCCTGCATCTGGGCCCGCAGGTACACGCGATCGGTCTTCAATAGTTCGCCGTAGCGCTCCCCGAAGGCGCGCAGTGCCTCTTCGCCCCGCTTGCCCTCTGCGGCTCGCTGCATCAGCTCGAGCGTCTGCCGGAAGCACCGGGCGACGCCCGCGAGGTAGAGCTCCTTCTTCGTCCCGAACAGCCGGAAGATGTAGGGCTGCGAGATCCCGGCCAACTTGGCGATCTCATCGGTCGAGGCGCCGTGTAGGCCCTTCTGGGCAAACACCTCGAGGGCGGCGTCGAGAATGTCCTCGCGCCGCTCCTCCTTGGACTTCCGCTCTGTCGAGACGACCATGGCCGAAGGTTAGTGTTGACTCACTAACTTGTCAAGAGACTCGGCGACTCGGTCTAGATCGGCATCGGTGAGGCGCGAGTGGAACGGCAGCGCCAACGCACGCTCGAACACCCGGGAGGCACCCGGGAACGCGCCCTGATCGGCGTAGGCGCCGAGGTGCTGGAGCGCGTAGGTGCCGATCTGCGCCTCGATCCCCTGAGCGCGGAGCTCGGCAAGCACACGGTCCCGGTCGTCGACCTGCAGCACGTAGGCCTGCCAGCCGTGGACGTCGCCTTCGTCAGCGGTCGGGAGCAGGACGGGCAGCTGCGCGAGTCGTTCGGTGTAGCCCTCGGCGACGCGTGTCCGCTCGGCCATCAGCTCGTCGAGGCGCCGGGCCTGCGGGATGCCGACGGCGCACAGGATGTCAGCGAGCCGGTAGTTGAGACCGGGCGCCGGCATGTCAGGCGGGGAGAGTGACCGCCAGCCGTGGTTGCGCATCGTCTGCACCGCCTCGGCGAGCGCCGCATCGTTCGTGGTCACCGCACCGCCCTCGCCGGTCGTGAGGATCTTGCGCGGGTGGAAGCTGAGACAGCCTGCGACGCCGAGCCCGCCACACGCGCGGCCGCGGTACTTCGCGCCAAGCGCACCAGCAGCATCTTCGAGCAACGGGAGCCCGGGCAGCTCGTGCAACGGCAGCGGGCGCCCGAACAGATGCACGCCGAGGAGCAACTTCGTCCGCGGGCCGACCTCGATCTTCGACGGGTCGATGTTCATCGTCTCCGGGTCGACGTCGACCAGCACCGGCTTCAGGCCCGACAGCGCAACCACGTTCGCCGTCGCGGGGAACGTGTACGCGGGCACGAGCACCTCGTCGCCCGGCTCGAGGCCGAGCGCGAGCACCGCGAGATGGAGCGCCGCCGTCCCCGAGGTGACAACAAGCGCATGCTCGACCTCGCACAGACGCGCGATCTCCGCTTCGAACTCGGCCACCTTCGGCCCCATCGTGAGCATGCCGCTCTCGAAGACCTCGGCGACCTCAGCAAGCTCGCGCTCGCCGACGTCGGGCCAACCTAAGCGGATGCGAGTGTCTTCTGCCGGTACCAAGCGATCGTCTTCTCGAGGCCTTCGTCCAGCTCCACGTGCGGCTCCCAGCCGAGCACTTCGCGCGCCTTCTTCACGTTCGGGATGCGCAACTCGACGTCGGCGTAGTGCAGCGGTTGGAACACGATCTCACCGGATGCGCCGCTGAGACGCTTGATCCGCTGCGCGAGGTCGAAGATCGTGACCGCGGCGCGCGGGTTGCCGATGTTGAATGCCTGCCCGACTGCGGCCGGGTGCTCGAGGCAGAGCAGGACGCCGGCGACCATGTCGGTCACGTATGTCCACGCGCGGATCTGCGAGCCGTCACCGTGAATCGTCAGGTCGCGATCGGCGAGTGCTGCTTCGATGAACGCGCGGATCGCGCCGCCGCCGATCTGACCGGGGCCGAAGATGTTGAACGGGTGCACCGTGACGGTCGGTAGGCCGAGCTCGTCGTGGTAGGCGTGCGCCATGTGCTCGCCCGCGAGCTTCGACACGGCGTACGTCCAGCGCGCCTCGCCCACCGACCCGATCGTCGACACCTGGCCCTCTTCGACGTTCAGCGCGTGCGTCCCGAAGACCTCACTCGTCGAGAAGTCGACGAAGCGCTCGAGCGACGGCAAGGTCGCGATCGCAGCCTCGAGGGCGTTGTAGGTGCCGATCACGTTGACGCGCATCGTCCGCACCGGGCTCGCGAGCACGGTGTCGACGCCGGCGATCGCGGCGCAGTGAACGAAGTGCGTTGCGTCCTTGGCGGCCTCGAGCAGGTGCCCCGCGTCGAGAATGTCGCCCTGGATCAGCTCGAAGTTCGGGTGACTCGCGAGGTCGAGCCCGCTCAGGGAGTCACGGTGGAGGTTGTCGTACGCGACGATCGTGTTGTGATCGACAAGCTGGCGGGCGAGCGTGGTGCCGATGAAGCCCGCGCCGCCGGTAATGAAGATCCGTTTTCCTTCCAACATCCCGGCACAGGTTAGCTTTGGACGGCCGGGACTCCGGCCTCACCGGCCGAGCCCCGCGCCCAAGTAGCATCCGTCGCTCGTGAAGACCGTTCTCTTCGTCGGTGCGGGGCGCCACCAGCGCCGCGCGATTCTCCAGGCGAAGGAGATGGGGCTGCGCGTCGTGGCGGTTGACGGCGACCCGGAAGCCCCAGGGCTGAAGGAGGCGGACATCGCGAAGGTGGTCGACTTCGCGGACGTCGCCGCGGTCCTCAAGGAGACGGCGCGGTTGAAGCTCGACGGCGTCCTCACCGTGAGCGCCGACCGCGCGGTGCCGGTCGTCGCAGCGGTCGCGGAGGCGCGCGGGCTGCCGGGGATCGGCGTCGAAACCGCACACCTGCTGACGCACAAGGTTGCGATGCGGAGGCGGCTCGCCGACGCCGGCGTCCCCCAACCGCGCTTCGCCGCGATTCGCGCACTCTCGGAACGGCGGCGCGCGGCCGACGAGGTTGGCTTTCCCGCAGTGCTGAAGCCCGCCGACTCCGGCGGACAGCGCGGACTGTTCCGCGTCGAGTCGGTCGACGACATCGACGCGCATCTCCACGAGGCACTCAACGCATCACCGACGGGCGAGGCGATCCTCGAGCAGTTCATCGAGGGCACGGAGATGAACGGGATCGTGATCGCGCGCCAGAACGACGCGATCCCGCTCACGCTGTCGGATCGCCTGCGGCCGCCCGGGGTCGGGTTCGGCGTCGGCTGGATCCACGTCTACCCCGCAACGACGTTCGGCGCGCAACTCGAAGAGTCGGAGCGGGTCGCGGTACACACCGTGCACGCGCTTGGTCTCAAGAACGCGATCGCGTTCCCGCAGTTGATCGCCTCACCCGACGGGAGCGTGCAGGTCGTCGAGTGCGCCGCGCGGATCCCCGGCGGCCAGATGGCCGACCTCGTGCGGTTCGCCGTCGGCGTGGATCTCGTCGACGTGCAACTTCGAATGGCGCTCGGCGAGGAACTCCCCGACGAGCTTGTGCACGCACAGTTCAAGCAGCCACTTGCGATCCGCTTCTTCACGGCCGAGCCCGGCCCGCTGCCGACCGGCCGCGTGACGCGCATCGGCCCGCTCGACAAAGTGCTCGCGTTCCCGGGCGTCGTGCAGGCAGACGTCTACCTGCAGGTCGGCGAGACGATCCGGCCCGTGCGGCTCGACGGCGATCGCCGCGGCTACGTGATCGCGACCGCCGACACGAACCTCGAAGCGCTCGACCGCGCCGAGGCCGCGTCGCGCCTCCTCGACGTGGAGGTCGAATGAACTGCACGTTCGACCTTGCGCACTACCGCGAGCTGTTGCGCGCGGCGCAGTTCGGCGGCTACCGCTTCGCGGGGTTCGACCACCCGCCGCAAGCCGGAGATCTGATCCTGCGCCACGATGTGGACCTGTCGCTTGACGCTGCGCTGACCATGGCGGAGGTCGAGGCCGAGGAGGGCGTGTGGTCCACGTGGTTCCTGATGACGCGGTCGGCCTTCTACAACCTCGCATCGAGAGATGGGGAGCAGGCCATCGTGCAGCTCCGCGAGCTCGGCCACCGCGTCGCCCATCACGCCGTGTATCCGGACGTCGACCTCGACGAGCGGTTCGACCCGGTGATCGCCTGGCACAACCCGGAGCCCTCGTTCATGCGCGCCGAAGTTCCCGGCGCTGTGAACGCGATGAACGAGACGTTCTTCGACGTGGATCACTATCGCTCGGACTCGAACCGAAACTGGCGGCACGGCTGTCCGCACGAGCAGCTCGCGCGTGGCGACTTCGAGTGGCTGCAGATCTTGATCCACCCGGAGATCTGGACGTTCGACGGCGCAACGATGCTCGAGACGATGGAGTCCTTCCTCGACGCCGACCGTGCCGCGCGCTTCGAGCACCTGCGCCACGACAGAATCGACCTGTCATGAAGCCGATCACCGTCATGGTCACGGCTTCGGGTGCGCCCGGCACGGCCGCGCTGCTGCATGCGCTACGGAGAAACGGCGAACGCGAGATGCGTCTCGTCGGCACCGACATGAGCGAGCGCGCGGTCGGCAAGCACCTCTGCGATGCGTTCCACATCGTTCCCGGCGGCGCTGATCCCTCATTCCCGGACGCGATGCTCGAGGTCGCGGAACGCGAAGGCGTCGACGCGATCCTCCCGCAGTCGTCGTTCGATCTCGAGGGCCTTGCCGCGCACGTCGCTCGTTTTCCGATGCCCGTGCTCGTGTCGAGCCCCGACGCGATCCACCGCTCGAACGACAAAGCTGAGACCTACGCCATGCTGCACCGACTCGGCATTCCGGCGCCGGAGTTCCGGCGCGTCAACGGCGCGCACGAAGTCGACGCCGCCGCGCGCGATCTCGGGTATCCCGATCGGCCGGTCTGCTTCAAGCCGGTGTTCTCGTCGGGCTCACGCGGCTTCCGCATCCTCGATCCGACCGTCGACCGCGCGCACCAACTGCTGAACGAGCGCCCAGGGTCGGTCGCGATGCGCCTCGAGGAGGCGGTTGAGCTACTGCCCGATGAAGGCGGCCCCGATCTGCTCGTGATGGAACTCGCAACCGGTGGCGAGCGAACGATCGACGGGATCGGCGACGGCCACGAGATCGTGCTCGGCCACGCGAAGACGCGCGAGGCAATGCGCGCCGGCCTCGCGATGTACTTCGTCACGCTCGACGATCCCGAGCTGATGCGCATCGGCAACCAGCTCGTGGCGGAGCTCGCGATCGAGCACTTCTTCAACATCCAGCTCGTCGGCGACTACGTGATCGAGATCAACCCGCGCATCTCGACGATCGTCTACCAGGAAGACTTCAATCTCCCGTACCTCGGCGTGAAGCGCGCCCTCGGAGAGATCTCCGACGACGAACTGCGCACATACGAGTCTCGCATCCGCCCCGGCCGAACAGCACTACGCTATTTCGATCAACTCGAGTTCGACCAGTGACTTTGAGACATGCTGCTGCCGGACGGGTCTCGTGGTCAGACCACGTACGAAACGCTGGGGACGTGTCTTCGACAGCGTGATGGCGACAGGGTTTCTGAGATGCGGGACACGACGTTCCCAGACCAGTCTTGTGGTCAGACCAAAGATCGCAGAACTGTGACAAACGTTCCACAGCCACGAGTCCTGCAGTTGCGCGTGACGCACGCGCCCGTGAACACTGCTGGGATTCCGTGGGAAAACGTGCAGGCGTTGCGCCAGAAGGGCGTTGATGCTCGGCTCGTCGTCTTCGAGCGCGGGACGTTGCACCACGAGGCGGACTGGTCGCTCGACCGGCACGGCCCCTTGCCGCAGAGGCTTGCGCAGCAGTTCGTAGCCTTTGCGAAGCTCGCACCGCAGACCGACATCTTTCACTTCTACTTCGGGCTGACGCTGATTCCGAAGTCAGTCCAGTTTCCACTCCTGCGCGCGCTGCGTAAGAAGAGCATCTACCACTACTTGGGCTCGGACATCCGCGGCAAGACGCCGGCGGAACTGGCCTACGGCAAACGAGCCGACGCGGAGATCGTCGGCTCCTACGACGCGCAACGCTGGGTACCGGAGGCGCACGTGATTCCGCCGGGCCTCGACCTGCGACCGTTCACACCCGTGCCGCCGTCCGACAACCCCCGCCCGCTCGTCGTGCACGCGCCGTCGAACCGCGGGAAGAA
>JAYUEQ010000026.1:0-5476 GCA_043739205.1 Thermoleophilia bacterium | reverse complement strand
TCGACGATTCCAGTACGTGATGGCGTGCGTCGCTGCGTGGCGGCCGAGAGTCGACGAGCAGTACAGGTTCGCGGGAGTACGTCCTGACGATGGCGCGTGAGCGGCGGTTCGAACTGCGCGCCGACACCAATCCGGCCGAACGGCCCAGCTCGCGTCGCCTGAAACGTGTCGGAGACCTGTGGGCCGACGGCGTCGGTGGCCTGAACCACCGTACTTACGCCTGGGTGACGAGTCTTCGGAACGCCTCGCCGCGCTCTTCGAAGTTCTCGAACTGGTCGAAGCTTGCGGACGCGGGACTGAGCAGCACCACGTCACCGGGCTCGGCGAGACGCGCGGCGTGCGCGACAGCAGTGGCCAGATCGCCGTCGCGATGGCCCTCGATCACCTCACCGATCCGCTCCGCCTCCGCCCCGATCAAATGCACCGACTTGACGTTCGGGCCGATGACGGCAGCGAGCGGCGTGAAGTCCTCGCCCTTCGGTGAACCACCGAGGATCAGATGTACCGGTTCGCCGGCATACGCCGCGAGCGCGCGCAGAGCCGCCGACACGTTCGTCGCTTTCGAGTCGTTGACATAGCGAACACCTTCGCGTTCGCCGACAAGCTCGAGCCGGTGCGGCACGCCCGGGAAACTCAACAGTCCGGCGGCGATGTACTCGTCCGCGATCCCGGCCGCGCGCGCCGCAGCGGTTGCCGCGGCAGCGTTCTCCCGGTTGTGCGCGCCGCGAATCAAAGGCTCGGCGGGCAACTCGTCGTCGACGGAGAACTCGATTCCCGGCAGGCCCAGCCCATGAGGCACGACCTGAATGCGCGAGCGTTCGAAGATGCGCAGCTTCGCGTCACGGTAGGCCTCGAACGATCCGTGTCGATCGACGTGATCCGGCTCGAGGTTGAGCAGAACCGCGACGTCACACGAAAGCTCGTGCACGTCCTCGAGTTGGAACGACGAGAGCTCGCAGACGACCCACTCGGCCGAGTGCACGGACGTGAGCGGCGTGCCGACGTTTCCCGCGACCGCGACATCGCGGCCCGCCGAGCGGAAGATCGCGCCGAGCAACTCGGCGGTCGTGGTCTTGCCGTTCGTGCCCGTGACGCCGACGAACTTCGCGTTGGGCAGCAACGAGTACCCGAGCTCGATCTCCGACCACACCGGAATGCCACGTTCGCGGGCGGCAACGACGAGCGCCGCTTCGCCCGGCACGCCAGGCGACTTCACGACGACATCGACGCCGTCGAGCAGCGAGAGATCGTCCTCGTTGCCGAGCGAGCGATCGACGAGCACCGGGTCGTCGAGCCGTTCGGCCGCCGAACGGCCCGAACGCGCAAGGCCGTAGACGAGCGCCCTCATCAGTGCGGGCGAATGTTCGGGTAGTACTTGTAGAAGAGTGCGAATCCGGCGGCGCAGAAGATCGCGGTGACGATCCAGAAGCGCACCATGATTTTCGTCTCGGACCAGGCTTTCATCTCGAAGTGATGGTGGATCGGGGCCATCAAGAAGATCCGTCGCCCCCAGTACTTGAACGAGATCACCTGCAGGATGACCGAGATCGCTTCGATCGCGAAGATCCCGCCGACGAAGAGCAGCAGCAGCTCGACCTTCATCATGATCGTCATCGCAGCGATCGCGCCGCCGATCGCCATTGCACCCGTGTCCCCCATGATCACCTCGGCCGGGAATGCGTTGAACCAGAGGAATCCGAGCAGCGCCCCGATCAAGGCGGCGCCGATGAAAGCGATATCGAGACGGTTGGCGATGCGCCCGTGGGTTGCGGTTGACGACCTGATGTAGATCGTCACGGCCATCGCCGTCAACGTCAGCAGCGCGATGATCCCCGTCCCGGCGGCGAGACCGTCGAGGCCGTCGGTGAGGTTCACGCCGTTGACCGCCCCGGCAATGATGAGGAAGAGCAGGCCGTACCAGAACGGGCCGAGTGGCAACGACCAGTCGACGATCGGGATGAAGACGCTGTGCCCGAGGTGTTGGTGGTGCGCGGCAACGCCCACGGCGGCCGTCACGCAGGTGAGCAGCAGGATCTTCCAGCGTCCGCGCAATCCGAGCGAGCGGCGGTGGCGGAGTTTCTGGAAATCGTCGAGGAAGCCGATCGCTGCGCACGCCAGGGTCGTCCCGAAGATCGTCAGCGCGGGCAGCGTGAAGTCGGTAAGCGGCAGGAACGCGAGCGACGCCGCAAGAACGATCAGCAGGCCGCCCATCGTTGGCGTGCCCTGCTTCTCGAGATGCCGCTCCGGGCCGTCCTCGCGAATGTGCTGGCCGAACTCGTTTCGGCGCAGGAACGCGATGAACGTCGGCCCGCTCAGGATCGCGATGATCATCGCCACGAGCGCTGCTACGAGGACTCTCGACATTACGCCGCCAAGTTCTCCGCGACGACCGCGAGTCCCACTCCGAGCGAGCCCTTGACGAGCACGGCGTCACCCGGCCGCAGCTCAGCGCGGAGCCGTTCTGCAGCCTCAGGCGCCGTTGCGACCCAGTCGCCGCCGTAGGCGCGGGCCAGTTCGCCGACCGCGATCACGCGCTCGATCTCGAGTTCCCGCACAAGCGCCCCGATCTCGCGGTGGTACTCGGGCCCTCTTGGCCCAAGCTCGAGCATGTCGCCCAGCACCGCGATCCGCCGGCGGGCGCCAGCGCGGACGACGAAGTGCTCGAGCGCCGCGCGCATCGAGACCGGGTTCGCGTTGTAACAGTCGTTCAGGAGTACGCCGTCTCCCGGCAACGGCCGCTCCTCTTCGCGGAACTTCGAGAACTCGACATTCAACGTCGTCTCCGGCAACGGGACGTCGAGAACCTCGGCAACCGCGATCGCAGTGCGCGTGTTCTGGAGCTGGTGCTTCGAGGTGTAGCCGGTCGCGAACGGGAGGGGCGCGTTCGGGTCGACACGCTTGACGACGATGTCGGAACGTGTGAGGAAAGGCTCGAGGAGCGGCTCGTTTGGCACGATGGCGGTTCCGCCTGTCGGCAACGCATCGATTAGCTCTGCCTTCGCGCGCGCGATGTTCTCGATCGAACCGAGCAGCTCGAGGTGTGCAGGTCCGATGTTCGTGATCACACCGACGTGGGGCCTTACGAACGACGCGAGCCACGTGATCTGCCCGAGGCCGCGCATCCCGAGCTCGCTGATGCAGACTTCGGTGTCCTCCTCGATCCGGCAGATCGTGAGCGGGACGCCGATCTCGGTGTTGTAGTTGCCCTCGTTCGCGATCGTGCGCCGGTGCGGCGCGCAGAGCGCGAGCAGGATGTCCTTCGTCGAGGTCTTCCCGGTCGAGCCGGTGATCCCGACGACCCGCGCCTGCGAGCGGTCGCGGACCGCGCCGGCGATCGCAGCGAGTGCGGCGAACTCGTCGGTCGGGACGAGCGCCGCCGACGCACCGCGCGCGAGCGCGTGCTCGATGAAGTCCTCGCCGCCGCCGACCGCCACGAACAGGTCACCCTCGTCGATGCGCCTCGAGTCGACTTGCATGCCCGTCACGACGTCCGCCCACGGGCGCGCGATCAGCTTGCCCAGCGGCTCGATCACGTTCAGCTCGAGTGGGATCACGCGAGGAGCTCCCTGGCAATCGCACGATCGTCGAACGGCACCGTCCGGTCGGCGAGCTCCATCTCGGTATCCGCGCCCTTGCCCGCGATCACGACGACATCGCCCGGCTGTGCCGCGGCGAGCGCAGTCTCGATCGCGGCGCGCCGGTCGAGCACGATCTCGAGTGTCCCGTGTGCCACCTGCTCGGCGATCGCCTCCGGATCCTCGGTGCGCGGATTGTCGGTGGTGACGATCGCGCGATCCGCGTTCTCGGCGGCCGCCCGTCCCATCAGCGGGCGCTTTTCCCGATCGCGGTCGCCGCCCGCACCGAAGACGACGATCAGCTGTCCGTCGCCGAGACCGCGTGCCGCCTGCAGGACGTTGACGAGCGAGTCGGGCGTGTGTGCGTAGTCGACGATCACCGTGAACGGCTGCCCCACCTCGACCGTCTCGAAGCGGCCGGGGACACCCTGGAGCTGCTCGATTCCTCGGGCGATCGCGTCGTCGCCAATGCCAAGCTCTCGCGCGGCCCAGATCGCGCCGAGCGCGTTCGCTCGATTGAACACGCCGCGCAGCTTCAGGTCGAACGGGATGTCGTCATCAGGCGTGAACGTGCGGGCGCCCGGCAGCTCGCGCGCAAGCCGCTTGCCCCAGTCGTCGCCGACGTTGACCACAGCGCGCTCGGCCTGGTCGAAGAGCGCACGCTTGGCGGCGTAGTACTCCTCCATCGTCCCGTGGACGTCGAGGTGGTCCTGCGTGAGGTTCGTGAAGACAAGCACCGCGAAGCGCGTACCGGCGAGCCGCCCTTTCACCCCGGCGATCGATGTCGCTTCCATCACGCACGAGCGGTCACCCGCGTCGAGCATCGCGCGGAAGAGGCGCTGCAGATCGATCGCCTCGGGAGTGTTCAGGCCGATGGGCTTCTGCTCGCCGCCGATGCGACGCTCGATGTTCGTCAAGAGCGCCGGCTTGCGGCCCGCCTCGTCGAGGATCGAGCGGAGCAGGAACGCCGTCGTCGTCTTTCCATTCGTGCCCGTCACGGCCGCAACGTCGAGCTCGTGCGACGGGTCGCCGAAAAAGAGGACGGATGCCGGCCCCATCGCCGCACGCACGCTCGGCACGACGAGCTGGGGAGCGTCGATGGGAAGCGGCCGTTCGACAACGAGGGCGACTGCGCCCGCAGCTACCGCATCGGCCGCGAGATCGTGACCGTCGGCACGGGTGCCGACGATGCAGAAGAACAGCGAGCCCGCCTTGGCGGCGCGCGGGTCGTAGGCGAGATCACGAATTTCCAGCGACGGGGCACCGTCTGCCCCGATTGCGGCCGCAAGGCGCTGCAGGTTCATCGCCAGGGAAACTAGCGGGGGCGGCCGTGGCCGCCCCCGCTCCATGCGTCAGCTGACGGTGACCGCCGGGGGCGCCTCGCCCTCCGGAGCCTCGATGTGAGCCGGTTTCGTGCGCTGGACGAGCATGAAGTACACCGCGCCGACCAGCGCGATCACGATCACAACCGTCCAGAACACCGGCCTGTGGTTCAGCCAAGCCCAGTGGAAGTTGAGCGTGCCGGGCAGCTCGCTCGGCCGGGGGTTCGTTGCGACGCGCGGCCATGCGAAGTTGATCAACATCCCACCGCCCCAGGCGAGCGCCAGGACGTTGAGCGGCATGCCCCAGCGGCCGAGCGCGAACGGCGCGGCGGTTTTGGGCCAGCCGCGGAGACGGGCTCGCATCAGCGCGATGTTGCCGATGAAGTAGGCCAGGTAGATCATCCCCGTCGCGGCGATCGCGATGATCCCGGCGCCGGCGTACTGGAGCATGGGGATGAACGCAAGCACTCCGATCGCGACGCACGACCAGACCGGCGTGTGCAGCTTCGGGTGCACCCAGCTGAGCTGCTTCGACGCCGGCAACGCGTCGTCCCTCGACATCCCGAAGCACAACCGCAC
>JAYUEQ010000025.1:0-3965 GCA_043739205.1 Thermoleophilia bacterium | reverse complement strand
GCACGCGCTCGAGGAACGGATCGTTGGTAATCAGCTCGGCCGCGCGCGACGCGTACTCCTGCACTACTCGCTCATGTTCCTCGTTCGGCGTGAGCCAGTTCGTGTTGACCTTGCCCTCCCTGAGCGCCTTCTCCAGGTATCTGTCGAGCCGCTCGCGCTCGATCGGCAAAGCACCGACGAGCGTCTGGTAGACGAATAGCTCTTCGCGCGCATCAGCGAGGCCGCCGAGCTCGTCGTGCCAGGCGTGGACGCGCGCCGCCCAGTCCTCCGGTAGCCAGGTGAGCGCAGCGATGCGCGAACGCACATCGGGCGAGCGCTTCGTGTCGTGCGTATAGGTCGTGAGCAGGTGGAGCGGGAACCGCGAGCCGCGCTGTTCGTTTGCCGCGTGGAACTCGTCAACGCTCATCCCGAAGCGCCCGGGGTTGCCGCCGACCTCGTTCAGCGCCGCGAGTCGGAAGTAGCGGTAGAACGCGGTGTCCTCGACGCCCTTCGCCATCACCGGGCCGGTGACTTGCTGAAAGCGCACGATGAAGTCCTCATTCCCCGATTCCTGCAAGAAGAGCAAGCGCCGCAGCTCCTCCGAGACGTTCGCGCGCCCGATCTCCTCGCGGTCGGCCTCCTCGATCACGCCGTCGTAGGGCTGGATGTAGGTGCGGTAGACGTGGAACGACGCGAGCGCGAGCGGCAGGTTGTCCGTTGCGACCTCCTGGTGCAGCCGCCGCAGCTCGGGCTCGAACGTATTCACGGCAACCTCGAGCTTCGAGAGCGAAACGATGTCCTCGTAGCGGCGCGTGTCGCCCGTGAACGATTCGTAGAGCTCGGTCAGCGGCTGCTCCGCGTCGCGGTTGACGCATAACGCCAGCACGTCGTTCAGGAACTCGTAGCCCGTCGTTCCTTCGATCGGCCAGTCGCGGAGCTGTTCGCCCGGCTCGAGGATCTTCTCCGCCCAGACGTGCTCGACACCCGCGTCCGCCAGCCTATCGAAGTACTCGGCCGGGTTCGCAAGACCGTCAGGATGGTCGACGCGCACGCCGTCGATCACGCCGTCGCGCACGAGCTCGATCACCTTCGCATGCGTCGCCCAGAAGACCTCCCAGTCCTCCTGCTTGAGCCCGCCCAGCTCGCCGACGTCGAAGAAACGACGGTGAAACCCCGTGCGCAGGTCGACGTCGAAGAACATCTGCCGCAGATCGGGATCACGCCAGAACGGGCTCTCGTCGACCGCCGCCATGTGGTTCGGGACGATGTCCAGGATCACCCCCAGCCCCGCGCCCGCAAGCTTGCGGAACTCGTCCTCGCCGCCGAGCGCGTCGGAGATCCGTCGCGGGTCGATCACGTCGTACCCGTGCTGCGAGCCCTCGCGCGCCTGGAGCGACGGCGACAGGTAGAGGTGCGAGATCCCGAGGTCACGCAGGTAGGGGACGAGCTCGCGCGCCGCCGCGAAGTCGAAGTCGGGCGTCAGTTGAAGTCTGTAGGTCGCGCGGAATTCAGACACGACGCAGGACAGCGATCGAGCGCGTCTCCACCAGCACGTCCGCACCGGGACCGAGGCGGTCGCCTTCGAGGCGGCCGGTCGTCAGCGCCACCTCCCAGTGCGCGCCGAACCGCCGCGCGGGCAGGCGGAACGTGATGTCCTCGAAGTGCGCGTTGAAGAGCAGGAGGAACGAGTCGTCGCGCACCTCCTCCCCGTCTTTCGTCTCCGCCTTCAGCTCCTCGCCGTTCAAGAAGACGCCGATCGCGCGCGACTCGGTGTTGTCCCAGTCACGGCGCGTCATCCGCCGGCCGTCCGGACGCATCCACCAGACGTCCGGAAGCTGCTTGCCCTTGCCCTCGAAGAACTTCGTCCGGCGAAACACCGGATGCGCATTCCGGAGCGCGATCAGCTGCCGCGAGAACGCGAGCAGTTCATGGTCGCACTGCTCCCAGTTGAGCCACGAGATCTCGTTGTCCTGGCACCACGCGTTGTTGTTGCCGCCCTGGGTGCGGCCCCACTCGTCGCCGCCGAGCAGCATGGGAACGCCCTGCGACAGCAGGAGCGTCGTGAGGAAGTTTCGCTGCTGGCGCGCGCGCAGCGCATTGATCGACGGATCATCGGTCGGCCCCTCGAATTCGCAGTTCCAGGAGCGGTTGTCGTCGGTGCCGTCCTTGTTCTCCTCGCCGTTTGCGTCGTTGTGCTTCTCGTTGTAGGAGACGAGGTCGCGCAGCGTGAAGCCGTCGTGCGCAGTGATGAAGTTGATCGACGCGAACGGCCTGCGCCCATCGGTCTCGTAGAGGTCGGAGGAGCCGCCGAAGCGCGAGGCGAAGTCACTCAGCGGCGCGCGGCCACGCCAGAAGTCGCGCATCGTGTCGCGGTAGATCCCGTTCCACTCGGACCAGAGGATCGGGAAGTTGCCGACCTGATAGCCGCCCGGCCCGACGTCCCACGGCTCTGCGATCAGCTTGACCTGCGAGAGGATCGGATCCTGGTGGATGATGTCGAAGAAGGCTGAAAGTCGATCGACCTCGTAGAACTCGCGCGCGAGCGCCGATGCGAGGTCGAAGCGAAAACCGTCGACGTGGCAGTCGATGACGAAGTAGCGCAGCGAGTCCATGATCAGCCGCAGCACCGTCGGGTGCACGGGATTGAGGGTGTTGCCCGTACCCGTGTAGTCCATGTAGAAGCGCGGCGTCTCCGGCACCAGCCGGTAGTAGCTCTCGTTGTCGACGCCCCGAAAGCTCAGCATCGGGCCGAGATGGTTGCCCTCCGCAGTGTGGTTGTAGACGACGTCGAGAATCACTTCGATGCCCGCGCGGTGCAGCGCTTTGACCATGCCTTTGAACTCGCGCACCTGCATCCCGGTAGCCGAGTACTCGGAGTGCGGCGCGAGGTATCCGATCGTCGAGTAGCCCCAGTAGTTCGTGAGCCCGCGGTGGTGCAAGAAGCCTTCGTCGATGATGTGGTGCACCGGCAGCAACTCGACTGCGGTCACGCCGAGGTCTTTGAGGTAGGCAATCGAGTCGTCGGCTGCGAGACCGGCGTAGGTGCCGCGAAGATCTTCGCGAACGCCGTCGCGCCTCTTCGTGAAGCCCTTCACGTGCGCTTCGTAGATCACCGTCTCCTGCCACGGAATGTTCAAGTGCACGTCGCCTTCCCAGTCGAACGACGGGTCGATCACGACCGACCGCGGGATCGCGGGCGCCGAGTCGGTCTCGTCGATCGTCAGGTCCGCGTCGACAGCACCGGTGCCGGGAACGTACGGCAGCACGTTGGCGACGTCCCAGTCGACACCGCCGTTGATCGCCTTTGCGTACGGATCGATCAGCAGCTTCGCGGCGTTGAAGCGCAGGCCCTTGTCGGGGTCGTACCTGCCGTGGACGCGGTAGCCGTAACGCGTCCCGGGGCCGACGCCCGGGAGGTAGCAGTGCCAGTTGAACGCCGTCCGCTCGTGCACCTCGATCCGCTCCTCGTGGTCACCGTCGAAGAGGCACAGCTCGACGCGCTCCGCGTTCTCGGAGAAGAGCGAGAAGTTCGTCCCCTGCCCGTCCCACGCCGGGCCTAACGGAAACGGCTCGCCCGGCCAGACCTGACGGCTCACCGGCTGAGCTCCACGGTGTTCGCGTCGAAGTCCGCGACGAGGGTCGCGCTGCCGCGGCGCAGCGTCAGCACACGTCCCTCGGCGGACACCTCGAGCGACCGCGGCAACTCGCTGCGCAGCCGGATCAGTTCGGCGTAGAACGGATCTGGTTCGTGCTCGGAGATGTGCGATCGCGCGAACGTCTCGAGCGCCTGCGGGTCGGGCACCTGTTCGCCGGAGAACGATGTGAACGCTGCGAACTCGCGTTTGCGCCCCTCCCGCGTCGCAGCAGCAATCAGCGGGTCGATGTGATCCGTGAAGAACTGGAACGGCGCAGTTTCGTCGTGCTCCTCACCCATGAAGAGCAACGGCGTATTCAGGGAGAACAGCACGATGGCCAAGGCTACGCGG
>JAYUEQ010000024.1:0-1610 GCA_043739205.1 Thermoleophilia bacterium | reverse complement strand
ACGTGACGATCCAGGATGTGTTCGAGGCCGTCGGCTCGCACGCCGCAGGGTCGATGACCGACGCGGAGGTGCACGAGCTCGAGAGCGTCGCCTGCCCCGGCGCAGGCGCGTGCGGTGGCCACTACACCGCGAACACGATGGCGACCGCACTCGACTTCCTCGGTCTCAGCGCACCGGGCCTGAACGACGTCCCGGCAATGCACCCAGGCAAGCCGCATGCCGCGGTCGCCGCAGGCGAGCTCGCGATGAAACTTGTCGAGTCGGACACGCGGCCGTCCTCGATCCTGACACGCGAGGCGTTCGAGAACGCGATCACCGCGATCGCGGGCACCGGTGGCTCGACGAATGGCGTGCTGCACCTGCTCGCGATCGCAGACGAAGCGGGAGTCGAACTGACGATCGACGACTTCGACACGATCTCCGAGCGCACGCCGATCGTCGCGGACATCAAGCCGGGCGGACGCTATGTCGCCACCGACCTCTTCGAGGCGGGCGGCACGGCACTGGTCGCGCGCGAGCTCGTTCGCGCCGGCGTGATGCACGAGGGCGTGACCGGCGTCGACGGCCGCACGATCCGCCAGGTCGCGGACGGCGCACACGAAAAGCCCGGCCAGAAAGTGGTCGTATCGTGGGACAATCCCCTGAGCCCGAACGGCGGTCTCGCGATCCTGCGCGGCAACCTCTCGCCCGACGGGTGCGTCGTGAAGCTCGCGGGTCACGAGCGCCTGCATCACAGCGGCCCCGCGCGCGTGTTCGACTCGGAAGAGGAGTGCTTCGCCGCGGTCAAGGCGCGCAAGATCGTGCCGGGCGATGTGGTCGTGATTCGCTACGAGGGCCCCGCGGGCGGCCCCGGTATGCGGGAGATGCTCCATGTCACGGCATCGCTCGTCGGCGAGGGCCTTGGCGACGAGGTGGCGCTGATCACGGACGGGCGCTTCAGCGGTGCGACGCACGGGTTGATGGTCGGCCACATCGCACCGGAGGCGTTCCGCGGCGGTCCGATCGCCCATCTCCGCGACGGCGACACGGTCACGATCGACGTCGAGAAGCGCCAGCTGAATCACGACGTGCCCGAGGACGAGCTCGCTCGCCGCGCCGCGGAGTGGAAGCAGCCCGAGCCGCGCTACAAGCGAGGCGTGTTCGCGAAGTACGCGAACGCCGTCGGCTCCGCCGCAGAAGGAGCCGTTACGCGGTGACGCTACCGGTCGAGCAGTTTCTTGATCGCGCGCGTGGCCTGACCGATGCGCTGCTCGTTCTCGACGAGTGCGAAGCGCACGTGACCGTCGCCGCCGTCGCCGAACCCGATTCCGGGGCTGACGGCGACGTCGGCGTCGCGGGCGAGGCGCAACGCGAACTCGAGCGAGCCGAGCTCCTGAAACCGCTCGGGGACAGGCGCCCAGACGAACATCGTCCCGCGCGGAGGATCGACGTGCCAGCCCGCACGGCCGAGGCCGCTGCAGAGGGCGTCGCGCCGGCTGCGGTAGATCTCGCAGACCTCGGCGGGATACTCGGGCGCCTCGCGGAGCGTCACGGTGGCCGCGATCTGGATCGGCTGGAACGTCCCGTAGTCGAGGTAGGACTTCAGCTTCGCGAGTGCGCCCACAACGTCC
>JAYUEQ010000023.1:0-2109 GCA_043739205.1 Thermoleophilia bacterium | reverse complement strand
GGCAAGGTCGGCGAGACCTTCAAGGCCGGCAAGCTCGGCAAGTACACGATCATCAAGGGCCCGGACGGAAAGCCGCAGGTCATCCTCGGCCCGCCGTTCGTGTTCAACGCCAAGAACGTCGACAAGTTCAACTTCTAGGAGCACCAGCCGAAATGGGGGCGCCGCATCAGCGCGGCGCCCCCATTTCAGCGCCGTAGCAACCGTTGACCACGCCAGCTCTTACACCCGTTCTGTCGCTCGAACACGCCGAGAAATCGTTCGGCGCGGTGCGCGCGCTCGAGGACGGAGACATCACGCTGTTCGCCGGCGAGGTGCACGGGCTGGTCGGTGAGAACGGCGCGGGCAAGTCGACTCTCGTCAAGATCCTTGCCGGCGTTCACCGCCCGGAGGCTGGTCGGCTTCTGCTCGGCGGGGAGGAGGCGATCTTCGACAATGCAAAACAGTCGCAGGCCGCTGGGATCGCAATCATCTTTCAGGAGCCAAAGCTTTTCCCCGACCTGACGGTCGCCGAGAACATTTTCGTCGGTGCGCAGCCAGTCAAGAGCTTCCGCCGTATCGACGGGCGGCGAATGCGTCGTGAGGCGGCGGCGCTTTTCGCGCAACTCGGTGTCCGGCTCGACCCGGACCGGATCGCTCGCGGGCTCTCGATTGCCGACCAGCAGCTCGTCGAGATCGCAAAGGCGCTGACCGCAAATGCGCAGGTCATCGTGATGGACGAGCCGACCGCGGCGCTGACGACGACTGAGGTCGATCGGCTCTTCAGCATCGTCGAGACGCTCCGAAGCCGCGGCAGCTCGGTGTTGTTCGTCTCGCACCGGCTCGACGAGATTTTCGCGATCTGTCAGCGCGTGACGGTGATGCGCGACGGTCGGCACGTTCTCACCAGCCCGATCGAGGACCTCACGATCGAATCGATCATTCGCGCAATGGTCGGCCGCGACATGGACGCGCTCTTCCCGAAGGTCGCAACCGAGGCAGGACGCGTCGTTCTGAAGGTCGATCGGCTGACACGCGAAGGCGTCTTCAACGATGTCTCGTTCGAAGTGAAGAGCGGTGAGATCGTTGCGCTTGCGGGGTTGGTCGGCGCAGGGAGGAGTGAGGTCGCCCGCGCGATCTTCGGGATCGATCGCTGGGATGCCGGCTCGGTCGAGATCGACGGCAAGAAGTTGCGGCCGGGATCGCCGACTGCGGCGATGGCCGCCGGCATTGCACTCGTCCCCGAGGACAGGCGGCAACAGGGGCTCGTGATGGACTTTTCGATCGAGCGCAACATCGTCCTCGCGTCGCTCGGCAGTGTTCAGCGTGCGGGCGTGATCCCCCGCGGCGCCGAGCGGCGGTTCGCGGCAGATTGGGCCGTTCGGTTGCAGTTGAAGTACGCGAAACTGACGAACCCGGTCTGGACGTTGTCGGGCGGGAATCAGCAGAAGGCGGTCCTCGCGAAATGGCTCGCGCGCAAACCGACACTGCTGATCGTCGACGAGCCGACACGCGGCATCGACGTCGGCACCAAGGCAGAGGTGCATCGCCTCCTGTCCGAGCTTGCAGCGGACGGCGTCGCCGTACTGATGATCTCGTCCGAGCTCCCTGAGGTTCTCGGAATGGCAGACCGAGTGGTCGTGCTGTTCGAAGGTCGCGTCACGCGTGAGCTCGCCCGAAGCGAGGCAGATGAGCATGCGATCATGCTCGCCGCGACGGGCGTCACTGTGGAGGCTGGATGAGCACGGTCGCAGAGCCGCAGACGATTTCCCGTTCGCGCTCGAGCTCTCACCGGCTCGCGGAGTTGCTGCTGCGCTTTCGTGAGCTCGGCATCGTCCTCGCCTTGGTGATCGTCGTCGGTGCCACCACCATCGACAACCATCTCTTCCTGAGCGCCACCAGCGTCCAGCAGTTGCTCTCCGGTGCAGCGATCGTCGCGTTGCTCGCGATCGGCGAGACCGTGGTGATCGTGACGAGAAACGTCGACCTGTCGATCGGCTCGGTGTTGGGCATCTCGGCGTACGCGGTCGGTGTGACCTACCACCACCATCCACATGTTCCCCTCGTCGTCGTCTTGCTGCTGTCCGTCGGGATCGGCGCACTGTGCGGCGTCGTCAACGGCGCGATCGTGAC
>JAYUEQ010000022.1:0-10785 GCA_043739205.1 Thermoleophilia bacterium | reverse complement strand
GATTCTGAGAGGAATGTCCCGATGATCTGGTTCGCCTCATCGGCCCGTTCCCAGAGCAATCCGTGGCTCGAGCCGCTGTCCCTCATGACTTCGAGCGTCGCTCCCGGGATCGCGTTGTGGACCTGCCGTGGGTGAGACAGGCCGAAGTAATCCTCTTCGCCCGCAATGATCAGGGTCGGCGCCGTCACGCCCGGGAGCCTCGAGAGCGCGTTATGGCTGAGCATCGCGTCCCAGTGGCCGCGGCCGGCGTCTTCTCGCAGCCCGCTCGAGTAGAGATGCCACCACTGAGCGATCATGTCCTCTCGCCGTTCGAGCGCATCCGATGAGAAGAACGTGGCGATGCCGTGCTCGTACAGTTTCGTCTGCCAGGCTTCTTGCTCCGTCGCTGGCGCGTTCGCGGCGGCTTCCATCACGAACAGGCTGTGCTCCCAGAGTAAGCGGAGGCGACGATCGGTTTGTCCCCATGTGTTTGAGAGGACGAGCCGGTCGACTCGTTTCGGATGGCGGATCGCGATCTCTTGGCAGACGGCGGAGCCCATCGACATGCCGCCGATGTGTACACGCTCGATCGAAAGGGAGTCGAGTAGCGCGATGACGTCCTCGGCGAATGCTGCCATCGTCCACCGGTCGAACCTGCCGCCCGTTTTGCCGGTGCCGCGCGGATCCGGCGTGATCACTCGGAACGCTGCGGAGAGCTGCTCGACCTGCGGCTCCCAGGCGGCGTGGTCGCCGCCGGTTCCGTAGTGGAGGAGGAGCGGTGTGCCGCTTCCGCGCTCCTCGTAGTACATCTCGACGCCGGTCGAGAGAGATGCGGTTGGCATCTCGACCTATCCCTCGTCGACGATCGGATTTGGGTTGTAGGGCGGCAGGATGCTGTGGCCTGCGTCGAGCACGAGCTCGAGCCCCGAGACGTTCGCTGCCTCGTCGGAGGCGAGCCAGAGCAGGGCGTCGGCGACGGCCGACGGCGGCAGTGCCGCTCTGCCGCGGAGAGCGAAGAAGTGTCTCGTCGCGTTCACGTAGTCGGCGGTGGTCGCATCGTCGCGGCCGAAGAGGCCCTTCAGTGTTGCCGGGTTGTCGGCCATTGGCGTGTGGATCGGTCCAGTGAGGAGCGCGTTTGCGCGCACGTTGTGGGGGCCGAGTTCGAGGGCGACGCTCTTCATGAGTCCGAGCACCCCGTGTTTCGCTGCCGTGTAGTGCGCCATGTTGGGATAGGCGATGCGACCGTTCGTCGACGACGTGAGGATCAGCGAGCCGCTGCGGCGCTCGATCATGTGCGGGATCGCTGCCTTCACGACGTGCCAGACGCCGGTTAGGTTGACAGCGAGCTGCATTTCCCATTCTTCGTCGGTGATTTCCCAGACGGGATGCCAGCTGGCGATGCCGTGATTGGCGCAGACGACGTCGATCTGCCCGAATTGGTCGAGCGCTGCCGCCACTACGTCGTCGAGGGCCGCCTGGCTGCGGACGTCGGCGACTTTCGTCAGGCATCTCCGGCCGCTGGCTTCAACGAGACGCTTCGTTTCGAGCATGTCGCTGTCGTCTGACATTGGGTAGGGAACGTTCTCTAGTTGCGCGCAGACATCAGAGACGACGATGTCGGCGCCTTCGCTTGCGAACTTCACGGCGATTGCGCGTCCTTGACCGCGTGCGCCGCCGGTGATCCATGCCACCTTGCCGAGTAGGCGTTGGCCTGTCACAGCGCTGTGTACCCCCCGTCGATGACTAGTGCGGTTCCGGTGATGTACGCCGCGTCGTCGGAGGCGAGGTAGAGCGCCGCGGCTGCGATCTCCTCCGGCGTTGCGACGCGTCCGAGCGGTAGCGTATGGGCGATGCGAGCCTGCTCTTCGACGAGGCCGCTTTCCTCAATGAGTGGCGTCCTGATCGGCCCCGGGTGGATAGCGTTTGCGCGGATGCCGTCGGCGGCGTAGGTCACCGCTGCGTTGCGGGTGAGGGCGGTGAGGCCGCCTTTAGCGGCCTGGTACGCGGCCTGAATCGGGATTGCGACGTTGCCGCCGTGCGTGGAGGAGATGGTGACGATCGCGCCGCCACCGCGCGTCCGCATCTCTGGGATGACGGCGCGGATGCCGAGGAATCCCGCGGTCAGGCAGACGGCGAGCGTGCTGTTCCAGCCCTCGAGCGTCTCGTCCTCGACCGTGGCGGTGGTCGCATAAGAGGCGTTGCTGATGAGCACGTCTGGAGGGCCGAACGCCGCCCGGCACGTTTCGATGATGTGCTGCCAATCTTCCTCGTTCGCGACGTTCGCGTGGAGGTAATGGGCCTGGTCGAGCGAGCCGGCCATGTCCTCTCCGAGTTCGTCGCGGAGGTCGACGATCAGGACGCTCGCGCCTTCGGCCGATAGTCCGTTCGCGATCGCGGCTCCGAGTCCACGTGCGCCACCGGTCACGATTGCAACCCGGTTAGTGAAGCGTCCTCTGCTCACCATGGGGCGTCTCGGATCTCTGTCGTGTGCTGCGTGTGGCAGATCCATTGGTTGTTGTCGTGTTGCCACACGCTCGTGAAGCGCAGCTGGATGTCGACGTGGTTGCCGTCGATGATGCCCCGCACGTCGTATCTGCCGGTGGCGACCGCCACTCCACCGTAGCGGCGCGCGTCGAGGGTTACGGTCACAGTTGAGTGGTCGGGACGGATTGCTTGCTTGACGAGCGCGATGTAGTCGGCCTTGTTGCGGACCGCGCCGAACTGGTCGATGTACGTCCAGTCGTCTGCGAGGAGCTCATCGAGTGTGCGCTCGTCGTGCGTCGGCAGCGCTGCCCACCAGCGGTCGTACTGCTGGGAGATCTCGCGCGTCGGTTCGTCGTTCATCGTGTCACCGCCTATCTCACTGTTAGGCTCGACGAGCTTGGTCAGGTCGTTTACGCTTCCGGAACGAGACCGCGTCCCGCGACGCTGGTACGCCGACGCGGAACCTGTGATGCGGGTTCAGCCGGGCGAACTCGTGGCGCTCCAGATCTACGACGGTTTCGACGGACAGTTCACGCGGGAGAGCACACACGGCGACGTACTGAGCGCCGACCTGACCCGCAGCCATCCGTTGAGCGGTCCGATTTGGGTTGAGGGTGCCGAGCTTGGAGACATCGTCGAGATTGAGCTTGCAGGCTTCGAGGTCGAACCGTTCGGCGTCACCGCGATCATCCCGAGGGTCGGCCTGCTCTCCGAGCACTTTCCCGAGCCGTATCTGTTGAAGTGGGAGATCGCTGATGGATACGCACGATCGGACGACTTGCCCGGCGTCGCCGTTCCGTCGGCGCCGTTCGCGGGAGTGATCGGCGTCGCCCCGTCGCGGGCGCTGCTCGAGGAGTGGCATCGGCGCGAAGGCTCGTCCGGCGACAGCGTCATTACCATCCCGCCGAGGGAGAACGGCGGCAACATCGACATTCCGCAGCTGACGGCCGGCAGCCAGCTTTGTCTGCCCGTGTTGCAGCCCGGCGCACTCGTCTCTGTCGGCGATCTCCACTTCGCCCAAGGCGAAGGCGAGCTGTGCGGAACTGCCATCGAGGTCGCAGGCACCGCCAGCCTCCGCTTCGGCCTGGTCAAGCAGCCGGAATGGCTGCCAGTGTCCCCGGTCTACTCGTCGCCGGCACGACCGGGCCGTCCAACCTTCGCCACCACTGGCATGTCCATCGGCAGCGACGTGCACGACGTCTACCGCGCGGCGCAGAACGCCGTCCTGGACATGATCGAGTACCTCACACGTCGCCACGGCCTTCGCCGCGAAGCCGCCTACGCGCTCGCCGGCGCGACTGTCGACTTGCGGGTAAGCGAGCTCGTGAACGCCCCGCATTGCCTCGTGTCCGCACTGCTGCCGCTCGACGTGTTCGAGCGGCAGCCGGACCGACATTTCCACGCCTGAGCGGGGCCTCACGACGCGCCCTTGTTGTCGGTGCCGCCGAGCGCAGCGACCTCGAGCTCGGAGACCGCAGCACGGTCGCTCGCGAACACGATCCGCTCGGACACCCCGGACTTGATCAGGCAGAGCCGATTTGCGATCTCCGAAGCGCGCGGGATGCTCGACTCCGCAAGGAGCATCGTCGTGCCGCGCGACTGAAGCTCGCTGAGGAGCCGGTAGAGATCGGCGATCACTCCGGGAGCGAGGCCGAGCGAGGGCTCGTCGAGAAGCAGCACCGTTGGAGTACGCAGTAGCGACCGACCGATCGCGACCATCTGCTGCTCCCCGCCCGAGAGATCGGTGATCCGGCGTGCGAGCTTTCCTTCGAGGCGTGGAAAGACGGCGAGGACCCCGTCGAGCCGCGAAAGCTCGGCACGCCGCAAGCCAACAACGAGATTCTCGCGGACGGTCATCCCCGGGAAGAGCCGTCGGCCCTCAGGAACAAGGCTGATGCCAGCGCGCGCACGCCGCAGCGTCGTCCAGCGGTCGACGCGCACCTCGCCGAGGCGAACCGTACCCTCGCTACGGATCCCGCCCATGATCGCCGTCATCGTCGACGTCTTCCCGGCACCATTCGCGCCGACGAGCGCGAACGTCTCGCCCGCATCGACCGTGAAACTGACGTCAAAAAGGACCGGCGTCCTCCCCCGCCACGCGCGCAGTTGTACGACGTCGAGCATCAGTTGACCACGGCCGGCGCAGGGCGGTCGGTAAGACCGAAGTAAGCCTCGCGAACGGAGGCGAGACCGAGCACCTCGGAGGGTGGACCGACCGCGAGCAGCCGACCCGCGTCCAGCACGAAGAGCCGCTGGCAGACGAGGCGTACCCAGTCGACGTTGTGCTCGATCACCACGATCAGCGTCGAGCTGGAACGTTGATAGTCGCCGAGCACAGCGGCCACCGCTTGGCGCTCTTCGACGTCGAGGCCGGCGATCGGCTCGTCGAGGAGAATGACCGAAGGCTCCATCGCCAGCACACGCCCGACCTCGACGAGGCGGCGCGTCCCGGCGGGCAGGCTCGACACGCGGCGGCCGAGATCGCGTGGGCCGAATCCAAGCTGGCCGGCGATGCTCCGAACCGCCTCAGCGTCGCGACGCGCGTACCGGCGATGAGCAGGCGACGAGAGTGCTTGGCCGAGGATCGTCGCCTGCCGAAAGCGGAACCGCCCCAGCAGGATATTTGTCTCCACCGACTCCGACTCGAGCAGGCGCGGCGTCTGGAACGTCCGTCCGATGCCGCGCGCCGCACGCTCGCGCGCGTGCAAGTCGCCGATCCGTTCGCCGTTCAGCTCGATCGTCCCCTGCGATGGCGCGACGAGACCGGTTACCACATTCAGGAGGGTCGTCTTCCCAGCCCCGTTCGGGCCGATGATGCCGTTGATAACCGTCGCGTCGAGGGCGATCGAAACGTCGCTCAAGACACGCACACCGCCAAGCTGAACGCCGATATCTTTCACCGCGAGCGAACTCGGAGCGGCGCGTGTCTGCGCCCGTTCCATCCGAGTGACGTAGCCTTTCGCCTCCACCGGACGACTTGTCGTGCGAGCGCGCCGCAGCGGGGAAGCAACCGCGCTGCCGACTCGTCGAGCGAGATCGCTGAGACCGTGCGGTGCGAACAGTACGACCGCGATCAGGAAGAGGCCGCTGACCGTGGTGTAGAAGTTCCCGCCTTGTCCGAGCTTCTGCACCCCTTCGGGGACGAGGATGAGATAGGCCGCTCCAAGCCACGCACCGGCGAGTGTTCCGTTGCCGCCGATCAGCACCGCGGCGAGCAGGAAGATTGAGGCGAAAGTGTCGAAGTAGCCGGGGGCAACCGCGGAGAGCTCGTGTGCATAGAGCCAGCCGCCGATCCCGGCGAGCACCGCCGAGAGCACGAATGCGAGTAGTTTCGTCCGCGCGACGTTCACGCCCACCGACTGTGCCGCGAGCGTGCTGTGTCGAATCGAACGCATGGCGTGTCCGATTGGTGCATCTCGGATCTGTCCGACGGCGAGCGTCAGCAGAAGCGCGACGACCATTGCCGCGACGTAGCGGGTCGTAACGTCGATCGTCGAAAGGTTGCCGATGCTCAGAGCGGCGACGGTGAGGCCTTGGTCGCCCCCGGTGAAGGAGCTGTACGTGGCGAGAAACCAGAGGAAGATCTGTCCCGCGCCGAAGGTGATGATCACGAGCTGCAGCCCGGAGATGCGTACCGCGGGAAGCCCGATCAGTAGGCCGGCCACCGCACAGACGGCTACGACTGCGCCGAGTTCCTCAAGGGCGAGTAGCGCGCCGCCACCTTCGAAGCCCACGCCGACGGTGCGATCGATGATCGCGGTCGTGTAAGCGCCAAGTCCAATGAATGCTGCGTGACCGAGTGCGATCTGGCCGGTCCAGCCGTAGAGCAGGCTCAGCCCAAGCAATGCGACCGTGAAGACCGCAACCTCCACTCCCAAGTCCAGAACGAATTCGCGTTGCGACCAACCGGATGTCGCGAGGGGTACGAGCATGAGAATCGCCGCGAATGCGAAGTACCAGGCTCGCGCCCGGGCCTTCACCCATGCAGCCTCCATCAGAGCGCTCACGCCCGAGCCTCCGCGCCTTCCGCGAACCAGCGAACCGGGGCAACACCGAGCGCCACGATCGCTATGCCGAACACCGCCACGTCGCGGTACTGGGCGCCGAACTCGAAGACGACCCAGTTCTCGAAGATCCCGAGGGCGAACGCAACCAGGATCGGTGCGAGAACGCGGTGGAGCCCCCCGAAGACGCCGGCGATCAGTGCGTTGATCAGGAATGGGGTCACGTAGAACGCGTCGACCGGCGCCTGGTTCGCGATCAGAACGCCTGCGACGGCCGCGACAGCTCCTGAGCTGATCCAGACACCTGCGCGGAGACGGCGCACGTTGATACCCAGGGTTTCCGAGACCTCAGGGTCGGTCGCGATCGCATGAACCTGAAGGCCGAGCGTCGTCCGCTCGAGCACGAAGAACAAGGCAACGACGAGGAGCAACGTCACCGCGATCGTGATAAGGACGTCGACGTTGATGAACGCTCCAGCGAGTCGGAACGACGCCGAGCTGAAGCGGGGAAAGTTCGACGCCTGCCCGCTGTGCAGCACTGCTTGGCCGAATGCCGTGAGACACAAGAAGACGCCGAGCGGGAGCACGAAGTCGTAGCCCTCGCCTTCCTTGCTTGCAAGATCGGTGAAGAGCTTCGCAACGTAAGCGACGATCGAGGTCGCGACGATCGCCACCGCGATCGCAGCCCAAAGCGGGAACCCGTGCTCGCTAATCAGGTAGTAGCCGCCGAGACCGCCGACCATCGCGAACTGTCCGTGGGCGAAGTTAATAACGCGGCTGACGTGGTGGATGAGCAGGATCCCGATCAGCAGGACGGCGTACAGCCCGCCCGAAGCGACACCGTTGAGGGTGATCTGGATGAGGTTTGCCACGGAATCCTTGAGCGGCAGATGCGGCGCCCCATCCGGGGTGCCGCATCTGCCCTTCGAGCGTGATACCTACGCGGGAGCCGTTAGAACTTGTGGAACGGCGAGACCTGCACGAGCTTGCCGTTCTGCCACTGCGCGACGCCAACGCCCTGCACACCCTGCCGGATCGTCGGCCCGAACGTGATGGGAGGCAGGATCCCCGTGTCGTAGTTGTGGATGTTCTGAAGCGCCTCCATGAAACACTCACGCGTCGGAGCCTTCATCGTCTGCAGCGCCTTCACGGCAAGTAGCGCCTGCGCATACCCGGTCGCGTTCCAACTCGTCATTGCGCTTCCGGTCTGTTTCTTGAAGGTCGCCTGAACCTTGCGCCACAGCGGATACGGATCCGAGGCCGGCCGGATCTTTAGCGCTGCATAGAAGCCGTTAGTGTCCTTGCCGAACGTCTTTCCAAAGGATGAGTCGACGAAGTCGGACTCGCCGAAGACGTGCGGGAAGTAGCCGATCTTGTGCATCTCTTGCAGCACCTGGCCGCCCTGGGTCTCCGAGATCTGGATGCCGACCCACTTCGCATTCGTCTTCTTCAGTTCGACCGCTACGGAGGCCCAGTCGGTGTTCGTTGTTGTCGTCTGGAAGACGTTCGTCAGCTTCAGGCCGTGCCGCTTCAGCGCGGCTTGAGTGCCTTTGAGTGCATCCGCGCCGAGGCTGATGTTGTACCGCAGGAACGCCATCGGGGCATTCGCCTTGCCCGCACCTGAGTGGGTAATGATGTAGTCCGTGACGACTTCATACTCTTGCGTGAAGTTCGTCCAGATGTTGAACACGTAGGGATTTGCCATCGTCCCGATCGAGGCACTCGGGCCATAGTCGGCGACAATCGGCACCTTATGCTGCTCGAGATAGGGCATCACTGCCAGCAGGGTCGGAGTGCCGTTTCCACCCGCCCAAGCGAAAATGTGATCGGACTCAACCAGACGTCGTGCGCCCTTCTGCGCTTTCGCCGTGTCATACGTGTCGTCGTAGCTGAGAGACTTGATCTTGCGACCGTTGATGCCGCCCGCAGCGTTGACAGCGTTGAAGACGGCATTAATGCCTTTGTCATCCTGCTGTCCGACAAAGCCGGCCTCGCCGGTCGATACCGTCGTATGGCCGAGCAGGATCGTCGATTTCGATATTCCGGTGCTGTCCCCCTTGGTGCAATCGCTCGCACTGCCTGCGACAGCCGCGCTCGCGACGCGGTGCGCGCTTGCAACCGAGGCCGCAACGACGCAGATGAGCGCGCCGAGGCCAGCGAACACGAGAAATCTGGATCTAGAGCGAGCGCGATGAGGCTTCATAGAGTCTCCTCCTGGCTCCGATTTGGAGCGGCAACTTCGGGACGATGGGACGTCGATGGGAAGTATGTGATCAAACTTATGATAAAAAGTCAAATCCTGTAGACTCACCCGGCCAGGTGACCGAAGTGACAGCAGACACCTCAATCAAACGCGCCGCGAGCGCCTCAAACCATCGCAAGACGATGACCCAGGAAGCGGTTTCGTCCTTGCGCGAGATGATCGTGATGGGGTCGCTACCCCCGGGAGCCCCGCTACGGCTCGAGGACCTCGCACGCTCCCTGGACATGAGCATTTCGCCTATCCGCGAGGCCGTTCGCCAGCTCGAAGTCCTCGGCCTCGCCGAGCACATCCCCTACAAGGGCGCCCACGTGACCTACCTCTCTCTGAGCGAACTGCACATCGTCCACGACGCCCGTGTTGGGCTCGAGTCAGTCGCTGTACGCCATGCCGCGCAGTCCTTCGACCGGTCATTGGACGAGCGAATGATGGAATGCATCAATGCGCAAGACGCAGCCTATGAACGTGTCGACCGACCCGAGATCGTGCACGGAAACACCGCATATCACCTTGCACTGGCCGAGGGATCAGGCTCAACCTGGTTGGCACGACTCATCGCACAGACGCTCCAGGTCTGGGAACGCTACAGCGCCGCCGTCACCATGATCGACCGCTACGAAGACACTTACGCAGTGGAAGCGGAGGGTCACCGGCAGATCCTCGAAGCCTGCCGCCGCCGAGATCCGGATGCAGCAGAAGAGATGCTCCGAGCGCACCTCGCCGTGTCCAAGGAGATCTTCGAACGCGGCGCCCGAGGCACGATCGCCCTCCAAACGAAGCCGCGATGACTGACGGTCACGCGGACAAGTCGCGCGAAGCGCTCGGCGCCGACGCGTACGCGAGCCAGCTCGGTATGACACCGGATGGTGCTGTCGCGTGGTTCAAAGAAAACTTCGGCGACCGCTTTGCCAACGAGGCGATGAATGCGGCTGCTGGCGCCTGGGTCGACGACTGCCTGTCGCCGCGCGATCGCAGCCTGATCGTGGTCGCATCGCTTATCTCGCAGGGCGGGGTAAGTGAGCGGCTGCGAACGCATGTCCGCTGGGCAGTCGCGCAAGGCTCCAACCGAGAGGAACTGGAGGCTCTCGTGACGCTCCTGGCTGTCTACGTCGGCTACCCCAAAGCATCCGTAGCCATGGAGATCGTTCGCACTGAGCTCTCGCTCCTCGACGGCGAGAACGCCTAGGTTTGGCGACGCGTCTCGATAGCGCCCCGGCGTGTCAGATTCCGTGTCAGATTCGAAGCGCGCACGAGGTCGCGTGACGTCGTGCAACGTCTTACCGCCGCTGGCAGATTGGCTCAGGTCCTGTACGGTCCGACTACGTCGTAACGGCCGAGCTGATTCGATCCCAGGTGCGCCCACTCACTCTCCCTGCCGCTTCATAGCTGAGGTCACGGGCATCTTCACCATGACGAACCGCCTGGCGTACGACTCCCCCGGCCGCTGAACTACAGCTAACCGCGGTACCGAGACGCGGTCCAGTCGACGAGACCGCCGGCGGCGCCAAGCTCGAGCACGAGTGGCGGCGCCGCGGGCGCGTCGAAGGCGATGCCATCGACCTCGACCGATCCCGCGGTGTCGATGGCGACGCGCGACCCGTTCCGCGCGGCGTCTGCAGCCGACGGGCACGCGACAATCGCAAGCCCGAGGTTGATGCAGTTGCGGTAGAAGATCCGGGCGAAGCTCCGGCCGACGACGCCGCTGATCCCGCTGCCCTTCATTGCGAGCGGAACATGCTCGCGTGACGAACCGATGCCGAAGTTCGAACCAACAACAAGAATCGTGCCGGCGACGAGCCGGTCGCGCAGCGTCGGATCGAAGCCTTCGAAGAGGTACTGCGCCATCTGCTCAGGGTCTTCGATGTTGAGATACGCACCGGGGTACATCACGTCGGTGTCGACATCGTCGCCCGGCACGACCAGTGCGACGCCTTCGACTCTCACGTGATCACGCCCGGGTGAACGAGCTCGCCGGCGACCGCCGCGGCCGCAGCAACCCACGCGTTCGCGAGGTAGACGCCCGCCTCGGGCGACCCCATCCGGCCGCGGAAGTTCCGA
>JAYUEQ010000021.1:0-14180 GCA_043739205.1 Thermoleophilia bacterium | reverse complement strand
GCGCTGACGCGCGAGCTCGTCGAGAACGACAAGGTCTTCGCGATCTTCAGCCCGATCGGCACCGACAACACCGTCGCGACGACCGACTACCTCAATGCCGCCAAGGTGCCTCAGCTCTTCGCCGGCACCGGGACCGCGCGGGTGGGTAACGCGTACAAGACCCATCCCTGGACGATGGGCTACCTGCCGAGCTTCCGCGCGGAGGGCGCGATCTACGGCCGCGCGATCGCGAAGCAGGCGGGCGCGAAGGTCGCCGTCCTCTCCGAGGCATCCGACTTCGGCAAGGACATGAGCGACGGCCTGAAGAGCGGTCTCGGCGCGAAGAGCTCGGCGATCGTTGCGGAGCAGGTCTACCAGCCGACGGACACGTCGATCGACTCGCAGATGTCGACCCTCCATGCCTCGGGCGCGAATGTCCTCGTGCTCAACGTGACACCGCAGTACGCGATCCTCGCCTACCTCGCCGCCCACAAATTCGGCTGGCATCCGAAGATCTACGTCAGCTCGATCTGCATCTCGCCGAACGTGATGGACATCGTTCGCGCGAGCGTCGGGCAGGACGTCAACGGCTCGCTGTCGATCGCGTTTCTCAAGGATCCGACGGACAAGGTGTGGGCGAAGGACCCGGTTGTCGCGCTCTATCACTCGGTCCTCGCGAAGTACGCGCCGGGGGCGAAGGCCGAAGACGTTTACAATTTCTACGGCATGAGTGTCGCCTTCACGATGGTCGACGCGCTCAAGCACGCGGGGAAGAATCCGACCCGGGCCTCGCTGCTCAACGCGGCGCAGCACCTGAACGAAATCAACCCGTTCATGCGGCCCGGCGTGACGATCGCGACGAGCCCGTCGGACTACTACCCGATCGGCAAGGCGCAACTCGTGCGCTACGACAGGATCCACTGGGTGGCTGTCGGCCCCTTGCAGCCCGCGCGATAAGTAAGGTCTTTGCGCGCGGCGTTTGTCGTCGCTGCCAAACGGTCAAACAGAGACCCGAAACCCCCCCGGTTGATCCGCTCGCCGAACGTTCAAGCATCGAGCGGTTGAAAATGGAGGAAGGAACTACATGAGAAACACCATTCGCTTTGCGATGCTGGTGGGCGCTTCGTTCGCCTCGCTCGCCTTTGCGGGCACCGCCTTCGCATCGTTCTCGCCGAAGTTGATCGTGTCGAGCGCCACCCCGCAAGCCGCCGGTGGCGGCGGCCCGGTGCGCATCGGTGCGATCGTCGGCGCAACTGACGATCCGTCGGCCAAGGCGTCGATCTACGTCCCGACGGGCTACCAGGTCAACACGACCAGCGCCGTTGGCACGAAGCTCGGCGATGTTACTGCGACGGCGGCTGCCGCCGACCTCGGCGGCGCAGTACTGCCGCTGACCGGCGAGCTCGACGTGGCCGCACCTGACGCAGCCGCAGCGACGCAGTGCGGTACGACCGACGTCCAGATGTGGAACCTGAAGCTGACGGCCGCCGGCCAGACGCTGAACGTTCCGGTGCACCTCGTGCAGGCAAGCGCGCCTGAGGCAGCATCGGGGTACTCGTACAAGCTCGTGATCTGCCTGCCGCCGCCCGACGTGCCCGTCGGGACGCCTGGTCGCGCGCAGTTCGGCGCCAAGCTGCTCTCGGCGACCTTCGCGGTCTCCGCGATCACGCAGCCGGTGGCATCCGGCGACTTCCGCTGGACGTCGCTCTGGACGCCGTACAACCCCGGCAAGGGAACGCCGAACGCAGCGGGGAGCGTCGAGACGCAGGCCGTCCGGCACATCCCGACGCAGGTCCAGCTCACAGTCACCAAGAAGAAGGTGACGACGAGCAAGGTCAAGCGCATCAACGGCAAGCGTCACGTGATCAAGACGGTCCGTACGCTCGTCAAGTTCAGCTCGACCGTGACCGAGAACGGCTCCGCGCCCGGTAGCGCCGTGGTCACGACCACCGCAGCCGGCAAGAAGGTCGGCGGCGCGTCCGGTTCGTTCTACCTCGCCTCCGGCAAGTCCGCGACGGTGAAGGCGACGGCCGTGGTCGATAGTGACACGGGCAACGTGCCCACCGGTCAGCCCGCCAACGCGGCAGCTGATCTCTTCTACCACGACCTCGGTGCAGCAGTGTGCGTGAAGTCCGCCATCTTCGGCGGTCTCCCGTGCGCCGACGCGACGCTCGGCGGCGTCACCATCTCCGCCACGTCGGTGATCAAGGGCTACAAGTAAGCCCGAGCACATCGTGAACGTCGAAGAGGGGCCCCGGGTGGGCCCCTCTTCGTATTCTGGGCAGATGACCGCACCAATCAGGATCGGCACGTGCTCGTGGGCAGACGATGCGCTCTCGAAGTACTGGTACCCGCCGGGCACACCGCCGAAGGAGCGCCTCCCGTACTACGCGGAGCGCTACTCGACGGTCGAGGTGGACTCGACGTACTACCGCGTTCCGACCGAACAGATGGTGCGCGGCTGGGCCGAGCGGACGCCGAAGGACTTCGTCATGCACGTCAAGGCGTTCGGGTTGATGACACGCCATCCGGTGAAGCTCGAGCAGGTGCCGCCCGATCTGCGCGAAGGGCTTCCGGTCGACGATCGCGGCCGTGTCGACCGGCCGCCACGTGAGGCGCGCGGCGCGGTGTTCCGGGAGTTCCTCGGCTCGCTCGCGCCGTTGCGCGACGCGGGAAAGCTCGGCGGGATCCTCTTTCAGATGCCGCCGTACGTGGTGTGGAAGCCGACCTCCCTCGACTACCTCGAGTGGGCGAACGACCAGCTCGGCGGCGACCAGATGCTGTTCGAGCCGCGCCACCGCTCGTGGTTTCAGGAGGACGTGCGCGGCGAGTTGCTGCGCTGGCTCGAGGAGCGCAAGATCGGTTGGGTGGTGGTCGATGCGCCGAAGGTCAATGCGAAGAACGTGCCGGAAACGCTCGTTGCGACAACAACACCAACCGGGTACGTGCGCTTCCACGGCCGCAACGCAGGCACGTGGAACGTGCGCGGCGGCTCGGCCGCCCACCGCTTCGACCACCTGTACGACGAAGCAGAGCTGCGCGAGTGGGTCGGCCCGTTGCGCGAGCTCTCCAACGAGTCAGCAGAGGCGTACGCGTTCTTCAACAACAACAATCAGACGAACGGCGTCGCTCAGGCGCCGGCCGGAGCCCAACTGCTCCGCAAGCTGCTCGAAGAGGAGAACGTCCCGACCGCCTGATGCGTGTGCTCGCCGTCATCCACGGGCCTGATGTCAGGCCGGAGGTCTTCGCCGACGTGATCGCCGAGGACGGTCACGAGCTGATCGAGTGGGATATCCGCCGCCGTGGGGCGCCGGCCTCGTCCGATGTCGACGCGGTGATCGTGCTCGGCGGCGACCAGAACGTCGGCGAAGAGCTCGAGCATCCGTGGCTGCACGAGGAGTACGACGCGCTGCGCCGCTGGGTCGACGACGGAACGCCGCTGCTTGCGATCTGCCTCGGCGCGCAAGCGCTCGCGCATGCACTCGGGGGCACGGTGCGTCCGGTCGGTGACACGCTTGCGGGCTTCTACGCATCGGAACTGACGCCCGCCGGCCAGGCCGACCCGGTGCTCGGCGTGCTGCCGCAGCGCTTCGAGTCGTTCAATGCGAACGGGTACTGGTTCGAGCCCCCACCGGGCGCCGTCGAGCTCGCGACCGGCCCCGTGCCGCAGGCGTTCCGGATGAACGGCAGCGCGTGGGCCATGCAGTTTCACCCTGAGATCCGCCGCGACCAGGTGCTGCGCTGGTTCGAGGGGGACGAGACGGTACTGCGACCACTCGACGAGCTTGCGGACGAACTGGACGAGAAGCTGCCGGCGTGGGAACAATACGGCCGCGCCCTCTGCCGCGCGTTCTTAGGGGTGGCGCGCTCGTGAGCGACTTCCCGATCGTTCTCTCGAATGGACCGCCCGACGGCTTCCAGACGATTGCCGACGCGGGCGTGACAATGATCCGTGCGGGCCGCGGTGACTGGAACGAGGCCTCGCTCGACGCGCAGATCGCGGCCGAGCGCGCGCACCTCGACCTCGCGGCCGCGCACGGCCTCAAGTGCTGGATCTGGTTGGGCGCGCTCACAAATCTCCCGGCGGGCGCGACCGGCAGCGCGCTGCGGCGCGTCGTCGAGGCGCTGAAGGATCACCCCGCGCTCGGCGCTTGGAAGGGCCACGACGAACCGCGCAATCCGTTCGACGCCGCGTTGTCCGTTCCGCCGGACAATCTCGCGCGAGGCCACCGCATTGTTGCGGCACTCGATCCGAATCACCCGCTCGTGATCATTCAGGCCCCGCGCGGCTCGGTCGACGGGCTGGTCCCGTACCGCCCCGCGTTCGACATCGGCGGGGTTGACATCTACCCCATCTCGTATCCGCCGGGGATCCACTCCGACCAGCCGAACAAGGACATCAGCGTGGTCGGTGACGTCACGCAATGGATCCGCCGGGCTGCCGGGACGAAGCCTGTGTGGGTGACGCTGCAAATCGCCTGGAGCGGCATGATCGCAACCGCGCAGAAGCCCGACCTCGTGCCGCGGTTCCCATCGAATGCCGAGCTGCGCTTCATGGCGTATCAGGCGATCGCGAACGGTGCGCGTGGGCTCGCCTTCTTCGGCGGTCACGTGACGGCGGTGCAGTCGCCGCAGGATGCGCAGGCCGGATGGAACTGGACATTCTGGCGCGAATCGCTCGAGGGCCTAGTCCGTGAACTGTCGTCGACGGCACTCGCTCCCGCACTCGTTGCACCGGCGTCGAAGCTGAACATCCACACGCAACCGCATTCGGCGGACGTTGAGATCGCGACGCGCCAGGCGGCGCAGTTTCTCTACGTCATCGTCGTGCGACGCAGCGGGGCGGCGTCGCAGATCGGGATCGCCGGACTTCCGGCCGCGACAAAGGGCGGCGACGTGCTGTTCGAATACGTCCAGGACCCACCGCCACCGCCGTTTGCACCCGCGAATCAGAAGTTCCGATCCGTCGCAGTGACGGGCGGCGCGTTCCGCGACTGGTTCGCGGCTCACGACGCGCGCGTCTATCGCTTCAAGCGTGGGTGATCCTGGTTCGCTTTCCAACCAGGATCTTGAGTTTCGCTCCGGACCGGACCGAAGCTCCGAGGAAACGCAGAAACCTGGTTCAAAAACCGAACCAGGTTTCGCCCCGCGTTCAGGCTTCGATCGGCAGGTCGTCGTGGCGCGACCATTCGTGCCACGAGCCAACGTAGTTGCGCCCTTCGTAGCCGAGCGCGTTCAGTACCTGCGTCGCCATCGCCGAGCGGGAGCCGCTGTGGCAGTACGCGATCACTTCCGAGCCGGACTCGAGCGCGAGTTCCTCGCGCACCTCGTCGGTCGTCATCTCCATCAGCCGGTAGACGTCGAGGTTTTTCGCGCCCGGGATGTGACCCTGTCGCGGGTCGCACGGCTGGCCGTGGCTGCCGTCGTACTCGCTCGGCGTGCGCACGTCGAGGATCGTGATCTCGCCGAGGCGGTCACGTAGCTCATCGACGGCGATCTCACTGACGGCACTCACAGCGACCGCACGACCGCAACTTCGGCCGCCACCGACGGCCGCCGTTCGAGCTCGCCGAGCCAGGCGGCGATCCGCTCGGGCAGTTGCACGCCGAGCAGGTCGCGCGCACGGATCACCCACGGCGCATAAGCGAGGTCGGCGTACAGGCTCTGCCCCACTTCGAGCGCTTCGAGCTTGCCGTCGAGATCGTTGGGATCGCCGCGACGGAACGCGTAGTAGTCCGTGCCGAGGCTCTCGTCGAAGCGGTGCACCAGCAAACGCGCATGCGCGCGCTCGGCGGGATCGCTCGGGAGCAGCGGCCGCTCGGGGAAGCGCTCGTCGAGGTAGGCCATGATCACCTCCGACTCCGGCAGCGTGAACCCGTCGTCGAGCACCGGTACGCGTCCGCTGGGCGGGTTGAGCTCGAGCAGCCACTGCGGCCGTTCGGCGAGGTCGACCTCGACCGTTTCGTAGTCGAGCTCCTTCTCCGCAAGCGCGAGCCTCACGCGCGCGCAGTACGGACAACGCGCTGCGTCGATCAGTCTCACGGCTCGAGACCCATCAGGCGCGCTATCTGCTCGTACAGCTCGGGCGCCGGCGGCAGCTCGGCCGGCGACACAGCTGTTCGAGCGATGCGCTTCACCTCGTCACGGTCGGCGCCGGTGAGGCGCGAGACGAGCGTCGGGTTGGCCGCAAGCGCGAGCTCGTCTCCCTTCGGGAGTGCTCCGTAGTAGGTCGGGACGGAGAGGTACTCGTCGACCATCAGCCCGCGCTCGTAGAGGCGGAAGCGCACGACCGGCCCCTCGAGCGCCAGCGCGACCGTAACCGCGCCGAGCCGCTCGGAAAGCTCCTTGGCCAACCGCCCGTGAGCGTCGCGGTCGCGGTCGAGCACCGGATCGGTAACGCGCATCCAACTCTCACTGCTGCGCACGTCGGGCGCCTGGAGTCGGGGCAGGAACTGTCCGACGGCACGCTCGACCGACAGCTCGTCGTCTGACTGAACGTGCGTCGTCGCGCGCCAGTCGCCGGCGTCCTCGACCTCCGCGAGCGCGGCGTCCAACGTGTCCAGCGGCTGCGCCATCCCGACCCAGACGTCCTTGAAACCCAGGTGATGCCACGCCGCCCGCGCCACGTCGTTTGCGAGCAGCACTTCGAGCGACACCGTCTGCGCGCCCTGCTCCCGTGCAACGTCCGCAGCTGCGCGCAAGAGCGCCTTGGTCACACCTTGTCGGCGCGAGCGCGGGCGAACGTAGACCAGATGGATGTGCGACGAGCCCTGATGCTGCTCCTCGACACGAGCCACGCCTACAGGCCCCGCATCGTCCTCGGCGAGGAAGACCGCGCCGGTCGCGATGTTCTTCTGGATGTCGTCCCACTCTTGATCCCACGTTTCGGGGAGAAAGTCGTCCGGCTCGGGCACCTCGAGCTGGAACTCCTCCCAGAGCTCGCGGAGCACAGACTGATCGGCTTCGGTGGCGCGACGAATCTTCATGGCACCAATGTGCCAGTCAGCATGTAGTGGGCCGACAGGTTCTGGAACGGAGCGAGGGTCGGCCCGAGCGAGTTGACGTCAACGCCGAAGAGGGCGTCTGCCGCTTTGCGCAGCACCAGGTCTCCGGACGGCCAGGCCTCCGGCCGCGCGAGATGCCGGGCGAGGAACCACTCCGCCGTCCATGGCCCGAGACCACGCAGCGCCGTGATGCGCGCGCGCACCTCGTCGTCCTCGAGCGTTGCGAGCCCTTGGAGGTCGAGCTCACTCCGCGCGAGCCCGACCGTGTACTCCGCCTTCCGACGGGTGAAGCCGACGCCGACGAGCTCGTCCTCCTCAGCCGCAGCGATCCGCTCGCGGGTCGGGAACGCCCAGGTCTCCCCCACCTGCGCTCCGAACCGCTGAATCAGGCGGTTGCGGATCGCGACCGCCGAAATGAGCGACACCTGCTGCGCGGTGATCGATGTGACGAGCGCTTCGAACGGGTCCGGCTGCAGCGGGGGGCGAAAGCCGGCGAGCTTCACGGTCAGGCGTGCGATCACCGGCTGCTGCTCGACGGCCCAGTCGTAGAACGGCGCGAGCTCGAACTCTGCGCCGAGCAGTTTGAGGACGACAGGGCGCGTTGCGTCGTCGAGCGGTGTGACCTCGACGCCGCCACCGGCGGCGCGAATCTGCACCTCCCGTCCGTCGATCACGCGGTGCAGGACGCCGTCGATCAGCCGGTTGGCGAGGTCGGTGCCAAAGACGCGAAAGCGTCTCGTCGAGAGGTCGAAGTCGTACGGAACGGGCAGAGCGAGGAGGGTCACAGCATCTCGCGCTTCAACTGGTGTCAGACACAAGAGCGGTGTCAGACACCAGTAAGCGCAGCAGCGACATCGTTCAGCGTCTCGTAGCGCTCGAACGAAACACCTTGCTCGTCCAGGTAGTCCGCGAGGCCCGTGCGCGCGAACACGCGGTCGGCCGCGAGCGAGGCGCAGCGATCCGACCAGCCGTCGCCGACGAAGACGAGCGGCCGCGCGTCCGGCAGCGAACGACGCTTGCACTTGTCGCCGCAGACCGGGCACACGCCTTCGTCGCGGAAGATCACGCGCCAGCCGTCGGGCCGGACCTCGGCGTTGTTCGAGCGCACCTCTACCTCAACGCCCTCGCGCTCGAGCACCGGGAGGATCAGCTGAGGCAGGCCGCTCGACACGACGATCGGGTGATAGCGCTCGACGAGCTCGTGAAAGCCGGGGCGTACCTCGACGTTCTCGACCGCCCAGGCCGCCGCCTCTTCCGCCGAGACACGGAGCGTCGCGACTTCGGCGGCGAGCGCTTCCCCGTAGCTGCCGAAGCTCTGCTGGATGCCACCCTCGTACACCGACGGATCGCCAAGCGCGTGGATCGCAGCCACGAGCGAATCACGCACCGTGATGGTGCCGTCCCAGTCGAGAACGAGCTGCATCTAAAAGTGAGACGTGATGCCGGCGGGATCGTCGTCCGGCGTCTTGCCGTCTGAGGGCGACGGATCTTCCGCCCACGAGTACATGTACTTGCCGTCGTCGAGGTCGGAGGCAAGCGTGGTCAGGCGCAGCGGGTTGAACGTGTCACACATCACTGCGTACTCGTGCGTCTCCGTCATGCCGAGCGATTTCTCCGCGAGTCCCGGCTGGGGCCCGTGCGGAAGTCCCGTCGGATGCAGCGTGATCGATCCGAGATCGATGCCCTTGCGCGACGAGAAGTTGCCGTCGACGTAATAGATCATCTCCTCGCTCTGGAGATTGGAGTGGTGGTACGGGATCGGGACCGCCTCCGGGTCGAAGTCGAGCTTGCGCGGGCAGAACGAGCAGATCACGAAGTTCGGACCGGCAAACGTCTGGTGCGACGGAGGAGGCATATGGATGCGCCCGGTGATCGGCTCGAAGTCGTGGATCGAAAACGTCCACGGATACACGTAGCCGTCCCAGCCGACGACGTCGAACGGGTGGTAGTCGATCACGTAGATCTGATACCCGTCGCGCACGCGCACCTTGACTATGAACTCGCCCTTGTCGCGGTGCGTGCGCAGCTCGGTCGGCGGATGGATGTCGCGGTGGTAGTACGGCGCATGCTCCATCAACTGCCCGTGCTCGTTGCGATAGCGCTTCGGGATCGTGATCAGCCCCGGGGTCTCGAACACGAGGTAGCGCTGCTCGCTCTCGTCGGCCGGCGCGAAGCGGTAGGTCGTACCGCGCGGGAGGACGATGTAGTCGCCGCCCTTGTACGGCACATCGCCGAACACCGTCTCGACGACACCGGTGCCCTCGTGCACGAAGACGACCTCGTCGCGCTCACCGTTGCGGAAGAACCCGTCCATCAGCTCTGTCGGGCGACAGAGCGAGATCTCGACGTCGTTGTTCCACATCAGCAGCTGACGGCCGGTGACCGCGTCCCCCGCGGGCGGAATGTCCCAGGTGCGCAGATGGCGGTGCGCATGGGCGTCCGGCACCCACTCGGTGCGCACGATCGGCTCGAACTCGCCGAGCTCGATCACGCGACACGGCGATTGGAGGTGGTAGAGGATCGACTCGAGACCCGAGAAGCCCTCGAAGCCCATGACCTCTTCGGTCAGAAGCGTGCCGTTGTCGCGGTGCACGATGTGCCGCTTCCGCGGCAGGTCTCCGAGGCGTTGGTAGAAAGGCATGCGTGGAGGATATCCGCGAGTCGATCGAGCGTGAGGTGGCCTCGTGGGAGGGCGTTTCGGTTCATCCGCACCGCTTCGGCGGCGTGGAGTTTCGGCTCGGGAGGCGCGAGCTCGGCCACCTCCACGAGACGTGGGCCGACCTGCCGTTCACGTCGCGGATTCGCGGGATGCTCGTCGAGACGGGACGCGCCGAGCCGCATACGTTTGGCGTGAACGGCTGGGTGTCGCGCGACCTGGACGACGAGGTCGTTGAGCTGTTCAGGCTGTCGTACGAGCGGGCGCGCGTCGCGCAGAACGTGCGCTCGTCACGCGATCAGCTCGGCGAAGCGGGCAACGCCGACGTTCCCGCCGGAGATGATCACGCCGATCCGGTCGCCTGAGACCAGCCCGTTCAACACCGCCGCGAGCCCGACAGCGCCGCTCGGTTCGATCACGAGTTTCAGCCGCTCGAACGCGAAGCGCATCGCCTCGACCATCTGAAGATCGGTCACCGTCACGATCTCGTCGACGAGGCGCGAGGCGACCTCCCATGTCAGATCGCCGGGCGCGTGCGTCTGCAGGCCGTCGGCGATCGTGCGTGGCACGTCGATCTCGATGATCTCGCCCGCTGCGAACGACTGCTTCCAGTCGTCGCCGGCCTCCGGTTCGACCCCGACGACACGCTTCACGCCGAGCTCCTTCGCGATCGTCGCCGAGCCCGCGATCAGGCCGCCACCACCGACCGGAACGACGAGCGTCTCGACGACGCCCGCATCCTCGAGCAGCTCGAGTGCCGCGGTGCCCGCGCCGGCCATGATCAACGGATCGTCGTAGGGACGCACGAGCTCCGCCCCGCGTTCGGCAGCGAGCTCGGCCGCGATCGCCTCGCGGTCGCCCGTGTATCTGTCGTACAGCACGATCTCCGCGCCGTAACCGCGTGTCGCATCGAGCTTCGACTGCGGCGCGTCCTCGGGCATGAGGATCGTCGCCGGCGAGCCGAGCAACCGCGACGAAAGGGCGACGGCCTGCGCGTGGTTCCCGGAGGAGTACGCGAGCACGGGCGTGCCCTTGGGCAACGACGAGATCTTGTTGTACGCGCCGCGGAACTTGAACGCGCCGCCGCGCTGCAAGTTCTCCGGCTTCAGCACCACGTGGTCACCGAGTGTGCGCGAGGTGATGACGGGCGTCCGGTGCGCGATCCCGTCGAGCACCCGTGCCGCCGCGCGGACATCCTCAGGGCCGATCACGCGACGGTATTTCTGAGCACGCCGATGCCTTCGATCTCGAGCTCGACGACGTCGCCGCGCTGGAGCCACCGCCCGTCTCCGTGCTCGAGGATGCACCCTCCGCCGACGGTGCCGGAGCCGATGATCTCGCCGGGGCGCAACGTCGTGTTCCGTGCCGCCTGGGCGAGCAGAGCATCCCAGCCGTGGTAGATGTCGCCCAGGTTGCCGCGCGAGCGCTCTTCGCCGTTCACGCGCGCGATCATCTCACCTTCGGCGCCGTCGAACTCATCAGGAGTGACGACGACAGGCCCGATCGATGTCGCGAAGTCCTTGCCCTTCGCCGGGCCGAGGCCGACGCGCATCTCGGCGCGCTGAAGATCACGGGCCGACCAGTCGTTGAGCACGGTGAAGCCGCCGATCTTCCCGCCGGCGCCGATGATTGCCGCGCACTCGAGCTCGTAGTCGAGCTCTTCGGTGCCCTCCGGGTAGGGCACCGCGACGTCCGGGCCGAAGATCGCCGTCGGGTTCGAGAAATAGAAGACGGGGATCTCGTACCACTCCTTCGGCACCTCCGCGCCGCGCAACTTTCGGGCGTTCGCGACGTGCTCCTCGAACGCCATGAAGTCGCGCACTGACGGCGGATGCAATACCGGCGGACGCAGGTCGACGTCGGCGAGCGCGTACTCCGCGTGCGCGCGCGCCTTACCGCCGCCGGTGAAGAACGACTGGAGCGTCTGCGCCGCGAGCTGGATCACACGGTCGCCTTCGATGCGCCCCGGCCAGCCGCGGTCGAGCGCGAGCTCCTTCGGGGTAAACATGCACAGCTTCACGGCTCGGTATGAACTACCACATCGGCGATGTCGGGCCGCTCGCGGCGGATGCGCTCCTCGATCTCGCTCGCCCGTGCGTGGGCATCGGCAAGCCGGCTTGTGCCCTCGAGCCCGAGCGTGAGGAACGCGACGAGCCCACCGTCGGTCCGCAAGAAACGCAGCGAGCGCGGCTCGGCGCCCGTCGCCTCTTTGACGATGCGGCGGACGACCGCTTCGTCGACTGCCTTTTCCTCGCGCGCTTCCTGCGTCTCCGCCAACGGTTCGAGGTGCGTCTGGACGCCGGCGATCTCCGGCACGGCCGCGCAGATCGCCGACTCGAGCTGCTCTGCGACTTGGTGGGCCTGCTCGAGCGACAGGTCGCCGGGCAGCTTCACGTGGAGCGACAGCTCCTTGCGTCCGTCCACGTCGACGAGCGCGAGGTTGTGCACCTCGCGGATGCTCGGCACCGCCACCGCGGCGGCGTGCGCACGGTCGCGCAGATCGGCGTTCTCGAGCGGCTCCACGTGCACGACGACATCCGCGTTCGGTAACGCGCTCTCGACAGCCGCCTCGACCGCGTCCGCCGCAGCGTGCCCCTGCCCGACTGCCGCGCCGGGCGGGACGGCGATCACGACGTCGGCGAACTGCCTCCCGCCCGACTGCCGCATCCGCAGGCGGCGCAACTCGACTTCGGGTGTCAGCAGGTTGATCGCGGCAAGTGCCGCGGCTTCCGCCTCTGCGGGAGCCCTGTCCATCAGCACGTCGACGTTGACCTTCATCAGCCGCGTCGCAGCGAGCAGGACGAGTGCACCGACGAAGAGCGCTGCGATCGGGTCGGCGTTCGGGTAGCCGTAGTGAGCGAAGATCAAGCCGACGAGGACGGCGACCGAACCAAGGAAGTCGCTCGCGAAGTGCAATGCGTTCGAGGCGAGTGCTGCGCTTTGGTACCGCCGCGATGTCCGCCACGAAACCGCCGTGCGGCTCACGTCGATCGCGATCACGAGTCCGAGCACGGCGAACGCGTACCACTGCGGCTTCACCGCACCGTGCGTCACTCCGGCCAGGCGCTCGATCGCGCGCACCGAGATGAAGACGCTGACGAGCGAGAGGAAGCCGGCTTCGGCGAGCGCGGAGAGATGCTCCGCTTTGCCATGGCCGAACTGGTGCTGCAGGTCTGCCGGCCGAGACCCAACGCGCACGGCGAAGTAGGTGAGCAGCGCCGCGACGAGGTCGGTGCCCGAGTGGGCTGCCTCGGAGATGAGACCGAGGCTGTTCGTCGCCAACCCGACGCTCAGCTTGAGAACGACGAGCACCGCCGCCGCGGCGACGGATACGAGTGCTGAACGGCGCTGCGGGCTCACGCCCGCAAGGCTAGAGGTTTCCGCGGAGCGCTTGTTCGCGCTCGATCGCTTCGAACAGCGCCTTGAAGTTCCCGTCGCCGAAGCCGCGAGCTCCGTGTCGCTCGATCACCTCGAAGAAGAGCGTCGGCCTGTCCTGCGCCGTCTTCGTGAAGATCTGCAGCAGGTACCCGTCGTCGTCGCGATCGGCGAGGATCCGCAGCCGCTTGAGGTCGTCCCAGCTTTCGTCGATCTCACCGACGCGTTCGGGCGTCTCCTCGTAATACGCGTCGGGGGTCGAGAGGAAGATGACACCGCGGCGCTGCAGCGTCTCGACCGCGCGGACGATGTTCGACGACTGCAACGCGACGTGCTGCGCGCCCGGGCCATGGTTGAAGTCGAGGTACTCGTCGATCTGGCTCTTGCGTTTGCCTTCCGCCGGCTCGTTGATCGGGAACTTCACCTTGCCGTTTCCGTCCGTCATCACCTTCGACATCAACGCGGAGTACTCGGTCGAGATGTCGTCGTCGCTGAAGTGGATCATCTCGGTCATCCCGAAAACCTGTTCGTAGAACGAGACCCATTCGTCCATGTGGCCGAGCTCGACGTTCCCGACGATGTGGTCGATCGCGAGCAACCCGGGACTGTCGGCCGTGTCGCTCGCCGACTCTTCGGCGCGATAGCCGGGCAGGTACGCGCCTTCGTAACCCTTCCGGCCGACGAACGTGTGCACGACATCGCCGTAGGTCGCGATCGTCGCCAATTCGACCTGCCCGAAGTCGTCCTCGACGACCGCGGGCTCGCGCACGCCGCGCGCGCCACGCTTGACCGCTTCCTCGTAGGCGCGACCTGCGTCGGGCACGCGCAGCGCGATGTCCTTGACGCCGTCGCCGTGCTTGGACGCGTGGTCGCCGATCTCGTGGCCGGGGTGCAGCGCGCTCGTGACGACGAGCCGGATGTCGTTCTGCTCGAGCACGTAGCTCGCGCGATCGCGCACGCCGGTCTCGGGGCCTGCGTACGCGGTGCGGCGGAAGCCGAATGCGTGCTCGTAGTAGTAAGCGGCCTGCTTTGCGTTCCCGACCCAGAGCTCGACGTGATCCCAACCGTCGAGGGGCATGAAGTCTTCGGTCACGGCGGGCAGTCTAACCGGGCGCTCCGGCATCGGCTTCGACGACCGAGATCTCGTCGAGGCTGCGCCGCAAGGG
>JAYUEQ010000020.1:0-7254 GCA_043739205.1 Thermoleophilia bacterium | reverse complement strand
GGGCCTGCCGGCCCTGCGGGGCCGATAGGTGCGACGGGACCGGCCGGTCCGGCTGGGCCGGACCTCGTCGCTGACGCGTTCGTCGGGAAGTTCGGGACGAGCACGGGGAACGCGCTGGCGAGCAACGGCAACACATGCACGCTGGGCGAGATCTTGCTGACGGCGTCGACCCGTGCCGTCGGCACGCCCGCGAACGGCCAGTTGCTGCCGATCAATCAGAACACGGCGCTCTTCTCGCTGCTCGGAACGACGTACGGCGGGAACGGCGTGACGACGTTCGCGCTGCCCGACCTACGCTCGGTCGCGCCGAACAACATGACGTACTCGATCTGCGACGAAGGCATCTTCCCCGCCGCGAGGTAGGCACGCGCAGACCGGATGCACGGCTGGGGACGGCGCTGCCGTCCCCAGCCTTCGTGCGTTTACTCAGCTGACCTTGTCGAGCACGACGACGGGAATCTCCCGACCGCCGGCGGTGGTCTCGTACTCGGCGAAGTTCGGGAACGCTTCCTTCTGCGCTTCCCAGATCCGCCGGCGCTCGTCGCCTGCCGCGACGCGCGCGGTCACGTCGTAGCGCTCCGTCCCGATTTCGACGCTCGTGCTCGGATTCGCGACCAGGTTGTGGAACCAGTCGGGATTCGTGGTCGCCCCGCCCTTGGACGCGAAGATGGCGACCGAGTCGTCGTCGAGGCGTTGATAGGCGAGCGGGTTGATCCGCTCGGTGCCGCTCTTCGCGCCGGTGTGATGCACCAGTGCAAGCGGTAGACCTGCGAAGGGGCCGCCGACGACGCCGTCGTTGGAACGGAACTCTTCGATGATCTGCTTGTTGAAATCGTCTTGTTCGCTCATCGCTCTAGCGTACCGGCGCTCTACCCGTAGACGTACTGGTCGCCCGCGCTGACGGCGCTCGTTCCCCTGAGCGTCGTGACCGTCACGTCTACCGTTCCCGCGCTCGCGGCGGGCGACGTTGCGGTGATCGACGAGTCGTCGTTGACGACGAAGCTCGCGGGGATGCCGCCGAAGTCGACCTCCGTCGCTCCAGTGAAGCCGACGCCCGTGATCGTCACCGACGTGCCACCGTCGACCGAGCCTCCACTCGGATCGATACTCGAGACCGCCGGAGCTGCGACGAACGTGAACGAGTCGGCAGTGGCCGGGGCACTCGTTCCGCCGACAGCCGTAACGGTCACGTCAACTGTTCCCGCCGCCGCCGCCGGGGACAGTGCGGTGATCGACGAGTCGTCGTTGACGACGAAGGCTGCGGGGATGCCACCGAAGTCGACCTCGGTGGCTCCGGTGAAGCCGGCGCCTGTGATCGTCACCAACGTGCCTCCGTCGGCGGGCCCGGTGTTCGGATCCACGATCGAGACGGCCGGAGCCGCGACGAACGTGAACTGATCGCTCGCGCTGACTGCGCTCGTCCGGCCGGTGTTCGTGACCCTCACGTCGACGACACCGGCGACGGCGGGCGGCGCGATTGCCGTGATCGAGGTGTCGCTGTTCACCCAGAAGGCCGTCGGCGTACCGCCGAAGGCGACCTGGGAAGCGCCGGTGAAGTTCGTGCCCGAGATCTCCACCCAGGTCCCGCCGTCCGCCGGGCCTGCGCTCGGCGCGATGCCGGTCACGGTCGGAGTGACGGCGGTGTACGAGAAGCGGTCGTTCGCATTGGTGGCACTCCGGCCGCCGATGGTCGTGACCCGCACGTAGACGCTTCCGGTCGACTCGGCGCCGGGGGAGACCGCCGTGATCGACGAGTCGCTGTTCACCCAGAAGCTCGCCGGCGTGCCGCCGAAGCTCACCTGGGTGGCGCCACTGAGGTTCCCACCGGTGATCGTCACCTCCGTCCCGCCGCTGACCGGCCCACTCGCTGGGCTGAGGCCGGAGACCGACGGCGCGGGCACGAACGTGAATTGATCGCGCGCGCTCGTTGCGCTGGCACCGCCGCTGTTCTTGACGGTGACGTCTACCGTGCCCGCGCTCGCGGTCGGTGACGTCGCTGTGATCGAGGTCGAGCTGACGACGGTGAAGCTCCGGGCGGGAGTGCCGCCGAAGCTCACTCCGGTCGCTCCGGTGAACCCGGTGCCGGCGATCGTGACGCTCGTGCCTCCTGCGGCCGGACCTGACGTCGGTGACACGGACGTGAGGCGCGGTGCAGGGACGTAGCCCGGAGCGAGCACGAGATACGCGCTGTTCGATTGGTTGTAGATCTCGTTGCCGTTCGCATCGAACGCGACGAATGTCGGATTGACCGCCGGAGCGGGAGAAAGCACTCCGTACGAGATCACCGTCGTCGTGAAGTCCCAGCTCACGCCGGCCCAGGCCGTGTACGTGGTGGTGTGGTAGCCACCGCCGCGGCCACTTCCGCCGCAACTCGTCGACAGATACACAGCGCCCGTCGGGTATCCGGTCGCAGCGTCGAACCCGGTTGCGTAGGTCTTCTCTTGAATCCCACCGCACGAGCGCCCAAGAATCGAGAACGCGGCGGACTGTGAAAGCACGAGCGGCACCGGGGCCGCTGCGGCGCTCGAGACACCGAACGCGAGAATGGTCAGCGCACTTGCGGCAGCGCAGAAAAACGTCTTGCGGCTCATCAGTCGTTCCTCTCGAGATCGGTGCAGGGAGAGCTCGCCGCGGGAACACACAAAAGACTACTCCGGAGCCTCGTTGTCGACAACCGTGACGACGACGGCTCGCGGGGCCTCAGCCCACGAAAAAGCCGCCTTGCGGCGGCTTTTACAGAGCGGGAGCGACGGGACTCGAACCCGCGACCTCCGGCGTGACAGGCCGGCGTTCTAACCAACTGAACTACGCCCCCGGTACGGCGGGCAGTGTAGCGGCGGCAGGGATCAACCGAGACCCGGCTAACGTGGCTTCGTGACCCGTGTCGACTGGATCGCGCTCGCGATCGCGGGTCTTTCCGCGCTCTCAGGGCTCAAGCGGGGCCTGATCGCGACCGCGCTCTCGCTGGCCGGGCTCGCCGCAGGCGCCGTGCTCGGTGCGCGGCTCGCGCCGCACTTCCTACACAACGGCGCGGCCTCTCCCTATACGCCGCTCGTCGGGCTCGGCGGCGCCGTCGCCGGCGCGCTGCTCCTGCAGACCGTCGCGTCGATCCTCGGATCCTTTGCACGCGGTGCGCTTGCCGTCATCCCGCCGCTGCGCATGCTCGACTCGCTTGGCGGCCTCGCCGCCGGCGCCGCGCTCGGACTGGCGATCGTCTGGGTCGCCGGCGCCGTCCTGCTGCAGCTCCCCGGCCAGACGAAGCTGCGCGCAGAGGTACAGCAGTCGCTGATCCTCCAACGACTGAACACGATTGCGCCACCGCGCACCGTCCTGCGCGCCTTCGCCCGCGTCGATCCGTTCCCGCAGATCGCCGGGCCGGCGCCGCCTTCGGTGCCGCCCGACACGCGCGTCCTCTCGTCCGCCGCGGTCGTGCAAGCGCGGCCGAGCGTCGTCCGCATCACCGCCACCGCGTGCGGTCTCGGCGTCGAAGGCTCCGGCTGGGTCGCGCGGCGCCACATCGTCGTCACCGCGGCTCATGTCGTCGCGGGTGCGAAGGGGATCGAGGTGAACGGCCAGCCCGCAACCGCGCTCGTCGTCGACCGGAAGCAGGACGTTGCCGTGTTGCGCGTCGCCGGGCTCGCCGCCGCAGCGCTGCCCATCGTCGATCCGCACGCGGGCGACGCCGTCGCGATCCTCGGCTACCCCGAGGACGGTCCCTTCGACGCGCGCCCGGGACGGATCGGCTCGACCGCCGACGTGCTCGTCTCCGGAAAGCTGCGAGAGGTGACTGCGCTCAGCGGCGTTGTGCGCCACGGCAACTCCGGCGGTCCGGCCGTCAACGAGCGCGGCGCGGTTGAGGCGACCGTGTTCGCCGCGCGCATCGGCTCGAGCGGCGGCTACGGGATCCCAGCGGCGCCGGTCCTGTCGGCCCTGGCCCGCGCGAAGCACCCGCTCTCCACCGGTTCCTGTTAGAGAACGTCGAGGATGCCGAGCGGGCGGCGGAACGGCGCGACGATGTAGACGCCCGCCGCGACGTCGCGGGCCTGTGCGATCAACTCGTGCACCAGATCGATCCCGACCTGCGGCGCATTCGTGCCGGCGATGCGGTAGCGCTCCTGTACGTGCTCGGGAACGACGATGCCCGGCGTCTCGTTGTGCACCCGCACGGCGAGCTCGAGTGAACGGATCGGCCAGACGCCGACGAGCAGCGGGATCGGCGACGGGCCGCCGTACAGCTCGAAGAACCGGTGGAAGTAGGTCATGTCGAAGAGGATCTGCGTCATCGCGAAGCGCGCACCGGCGGCGATCTTGCGCCGGAACCGGTCGACCTCCAGCTCGAGATCGTCGGCGGTCGGGTTGACCGCAACGCCCGCGAAGAACGACGTCGGCGCGTCGATCGCGCGGCCGTGGAAGTCGGTGCCTTCGTTCAGCCGCGTGATCAGCTCGACGAGCCCGATCGCATCGACGTCGTACACCGAGCCGGTGCCGGGATAGTCACCCGCCTCGGGGGCATCGCCCGTCACCGCGAGCACGTTCCGCAAGCCTTCGGCGTGCGAGCCAAGGAGGAGCGACTCGAGCCCGGCGATCGTCGAGTCGCGCGGCGTGAGGTGGGGGATCACTTCGATCCCGGCTTCGCGCTGAATTGCAGCGGACGCGATCATTCCGCTCATCCGGGCACGCGCTCGCGGGTTGTCGTTCACATCGACGACGTGCGCCTTGCCGGACTCGCGGATCGTGCGCGCCGCGTCGATCAAACCGGCGACGCTGCCGCCGAGCGGCGGGTCGAGTTGCACCGAGATGACGAACTCGCCTGCGGCGAAGATCCGTTCGAGCTCCGTGGGCTCCTCGTCGGACACGGGCGGCGCCACCCCGGCGCGGCCGCGCGTCGGTGAGGTTGCGCGCGCCGGCCTGTCCTCGTCGACTGCCTGCCGGATCGCCGCGATCTGGGCCGGCGTCGTGCCACAACACCCGCCGATCAGACGCGCGCCGAGCGCCCGTGCGCTCGCGGCGAAGTCGCCGAAGTACTCCGGGGTCGCGTGCGGGAACGAGATTCGCGCGCCGGTCATTGTCGCGAGCCCGACGTTCGGCAGCGCCGCGAGCACCGCACCGTCACCCGACATCTCCGCGAGCGCGGTGAGGGCGGCGGCCGGCCCGCGACCGTGGTTCGCGCCGAACGCTGCGATGTCGAGTGCGCGCAGGCGCGCCGCGGCGTCACGCGCCGTCACGCCGGCCATCGTGACCGCGTCGCTGTCGAAGCTCAGCAAGGCGACGATCGGGAGCGCGGAGACCGACTTCACGGCCGCGATCGACTCGGCGAGCTCGTCCAGGTCGTAGAACGTCTCGAGCATGATCACGTCGGCGCCGCGGCCCTCGAGGATGCGCGCCTGCTCGGCAACGAGCTCGCCACCGTCCGGGCCGACAGGCCCGATCGAGCCGCCGATGAACACCTCGCGCCCGGAGATCTCGCGGGCGTCGCGCGCGAGCTTGACGGCCGTCGAGTTGATCCGCTCGAACTCGTCCTCCAGGAAGTGCTGTGCGAGCTTGCGGCGGTTCGCCCCGAACGTGTTCGTCTCGATCAGATCGGCGCCCGCGTTGATGAAGCTGACGTGGACGGCCGTGACCGCGTCAGGAGCGCGGAGGTTCGCCTCTTCGGGCGCCCGCAGACCCGGCACGGCAGCGGACAGGACGACGCCCAGCCCGCCGTCGGCCACGATCGGTGGCCCCTCGCGGAGCCGGGACTCGAAGGAGCTCGTCACCACGACAAAGTAGTCAAGTGAGGCGGTCAACTACGAAACGGGTGATGGATCAAGTGGGGCCTGAAGCGGAGACTTGAACTGTCACCTGCGCGGGCCCCGTTGCGGCGGGGGCCCCGTAATGCGGGGGCGGACACTCGATAAGAAGACGGCGTCGGCGGCGACGCCGTCTTCGCGTTCAAGGGTCGGTTCCGTTCCGCCGATAGGTGCGAGGAGATCCTCCCCGGGACTGACGGCAATCTTTCCTGCGGCGAGGTGAGCGGCCGGCGCAAGCCGGCCGCTTTCGTTCTCTAGCCTTCAGCGCAGCGCAAGCTGGGCGGAGTAGATCACCCAGCCGCGCGTGTACTTCACGTACACGGTCAGTCCGCCGCCGCGCGTTGCCGTCCAGCTGACCTCTCGGCCGTGAGTCGTTGGCCTGGTGGCGCCCCCGCCGACGTGGACGGTTGCGTCGAGCGGTGCGAACTTCAGTTCGATGCGTACTGGCGTGCCACGCGAGACGACGACGCGCTTGCCGGTGCTGCCGAGCGGTGCGCCGCAGCGCGCGTCCCAGCACCAGGACGTGATCCCAAGCGGCACGTGCGCGGTCCCGGTGTCGACGTACGCCGGGGGCGGGGCGGCGGCGACGAGGAGCAATGCGGCGAGCGCGATCACCCGCCGAGCTTACGTCCGGGCCAGGACGCGGTCGCGCGTTTCCGCTGCGAAGATTCGCGCCGCTTAGCACACATTTTCGGCGCTGTCGGGCCTGCGAAAAAAATGATCCCAGACCGGGAATCCTGATGTATTGTCAGCCCACGTCAGAGGGTGAGCCGGGTGAAAAGAAGAGGAGAGGGTCCGGCTCCTGCGTTGCTGTTGGTCCCCCGTCAACCGCGTAGTAGCCGGAGGTTGTACTCAGGTGCTCACTGTCGATATTGCTCTTCCCGACGTCGAGGAACTGCACAAGCTCGTCGCCACGGGACAAGAAAAGGGATTCCTCACCTACGACGAGATCGTCAAGGGAATCGAGGAAGTCGAGCTCACCAAAGAGCAGGTCGAAGATTTCACGACGTACCTGATCGACCACGGCGTCGAGCTCGTCGAGGGCGAGGAGCACAAGCGCCTTCCGCACGAGCAGCCGTTGATCGAGGACGAAGCGAAGACGGCACCCAAGCTCGATCTCACCGTCGAGCCGTCGCTCGATTCCCTGCGGCTGTACCTCCGCGAGATCGGCAAAGTCCCGCTGCTCACCGCCGACCAGGAGGTCTATCTGGCGAAGCGGATCGAGCGCGGCGACATGGCCGCGAAGACGCAGATGACCGAGGCGAACCTGCGCCTCGTCGTCTCGATCGCCAAGGGCTACCTCGGCCGCGGCCTCTCGTTTCTGGATCTCATCCAGGAAGGCTCGCTCGGCCTGATCCGCGCGGTCGAGAAGTTCGACTACCGCAAGGGCTACAAGTTCTCGACGTACGCGACGTGGTGGATCCGCCAGGCGGTCACCCGCGCGATCGCCGACAAGGCGCGCACG
>JAYUEQ010000019.1:0-6109 GCA_043739205.1 Thermoleophilia bacterium | reverse complement strand
GGCCGCCTCGGTTACAACTACCGCCTCGACGATCTCTCGGCAGCGCTCGGCATCGGTCAGATCGAAAAGCTCGACCGGATCCTCGATGCTCGCCGCGCAGTGGCGGAGCGCTACAACGAGCTGCTCGCCGGCGTCGACGTCGAGACGCCGCTGCCCGACGATGACGACCACACACGCTCGTGGTTCGTCTACGTCGTGAAGCTTCCCGGTGGGATCGACCGCGACGCGGTGATGGCGCGGCTTTCTGACGAAGGCATCGCAACCGCGCCGTACTTGCCGTCGATCCACCTGCAGTCCTACATGCGCGAGCGCTACGGCTTCTCCGAGGGGATGCTCCCGGTGAGCGAGGACTGCAGCGCGCGCACGATGGCGCTGCCGTTCCACGCCCGACTCGAGCGCGCAGACCAGGAGCGTGTCGTCGAAGCGCTCCGCATGGCCCTGGCCTAACGCGACAAACTCGTCCGATGGCGATCGACCCGCTTCACGACGGGCCCAAGCCCGGGTTCTTCTCGCGGATGCGAGTCGACACGCGGCCGCTCCGGCATCGCGATTTCCGGAACCTCTGGCTCGGCCAGATGGTCTCGACGCTCGGCGGCGCGATCGGAACGGTCGCGGTCCCCTACCAGGTCTACAAGCTCACAGGCTCGACGGCGCTCGTTGGGCTGCTCGGCCTCGCGTCGCTCGTCCCGCTGCTCGTCGTCCCGTTGATCGGCGGCGCGATGGCGGACGCGCTCGACCGGCGCACCGTGATTCTGCGCACCGAGATCGGCATGGCGTTGATCACGGGGCTGTTCCTCCTCAACTCGCTGCTGCCACACCCGCAGGTCTGGGCGTTGTTTGCGCTGCAATCGGTCGCCGTCGCGGTGTTCAGCCTCGGGCGGCCGGCGATGAGCTCGCTCGCGCCGCGTCTCGTGCCCGACGACGAGATTGCAGCGGCGGGCGCACTCGACAGCGTCTACAGCTCGCTCGGCGCCGTGGCCGGTCCTGCAGTTGGCGGCCTGATCATTGCGTTTGCCGGTGTGCCGTGGACGTACGGCATCGACTGCGTGACCTACCTGGCGTCGCTGCTTGCGATCCGGGCGTTGCCGAAGTTGCCGCCGCTCGGTGAGGTCAACCGGCCGAGTCTCAGTTCGATCGTCGACGGGTTCCGGTTCCTGAAGGGGCGGCAGGCCCTGCTCGGGATCTTCCTCGTCGACACGAACGCGATGGTCTTCGGGATGCCGAGCGCGCTCTTCCCCGCGTTCGCGCTCCATCGGCTACACGGAAACGCCTCAACGGTGGGCTATCTCTACGCGGCGCCGTACGCCGGCGCGCTCGCCGGGTCGCTGATCTCGGGCTGGACGTCACATGTGCGACGGCAGGGCGCCGCGGTGACGATCTCGGCCTGCGTCTGGGGAGCGGCCATTGCCGGGTTCGGCTTCACATCAAGCTTGTGGCCGGCGCTCATGCTGCTTGCGCTCGCGGGCGGCGCGGATTTCTACAGCGCCGTGCTGCGCAGCGTGATCCTGTTGCGCTCGACGCCCGATCACCTGCGGGGCCGGCTGAGAGGCATCGAATTCATGCAGGTGGCGAGTGCACCGAGCCTTGGAGATGTGGAGGCCGGTGTGCTTGCCTCGCTGACGTCGCTGCGCTTCTCGATCGTCTCCGGCGGCCTGCTGTCGATCGTCGGGTGCGCCGTGACCGCGCTCGCCCTTCCGGGCTTCCTCCGCTATGACGCGAAACGCGATGCCGTTGAACCTGCGCCGTAACGTCCATGAGGTCGCGCCGGAGCTGATCGGCGCGCAGTTCTTCCTCGACGGCGTCGGGGGAACGATCGTCGAGCTCGAGGCCTACGATCCAACCGATCCGGCGTCGCACGCGTTTGGGAACCGCCGTACGGCACGCAACGGCTCGATGTTCCTTGCGGGCGGTCATGCCTACGTCTACCGCTCGTACGGGATCCACTGGTGCATCAACTTCGTCTGCGGAGACGTGGGTGAGGCGAGCGCTGTGCTGATTCGCGCGCTCGAGCCGACGCACGGTCTCGAGGTGATGCGCGAGCGGCGTGGGCTGGAGGACGTGCGGCTGCTCTGCTCCGGCCCCGGCCGCCTGACCCAGGCGCTCGGCGTAACTCACGCGCACGATGGCCTGTCGGTTCAGGAGCCGCCGTTCGAGTTGCGGCCGCGTAAGGGTGACGTCGAGATCATCACCGGCCCGCGGATCGGGATTACGAAGGCCGTCGAGCGGCCGTGGCGTTACGGTCTCGCCGGCTCGCGCTTCGTCAGCAGGCCGTTCAGGCCTTGACGGTGAGCGTCAGCGTCAGGCCGGGCGCCGCGGCGGTCCCGGGCCGCAGCGACTGCGCGATCACCTTGCCGGTGTGCCCGCCCTTGACCTTCACGTGGAGCTTCAGCCTCGCGAGCTTCAACTGCGCGCGGGCGATCTTCAGACCGACGAGCTTCGGGATCGCACCGTGCAGCGACTTCGGGAGCACGATCGTGATCTTGTCGTACGCCGACGCCGTTCCCTGCTTCGGGAACTGGCCGACGACGACGCCGAGCCGCTCACCGGGCTTCGCCGGGCGGTAGACGATGGCCGGCGTCAGCGGCTGCCCGTCCAGACGCGACTTCGCGTTCACGAGTGTGTAGCCGACGACGTCGGGGATCTCGACTTCGTTCGGTTTGCACGTTGCGATGCGCGACGGGCCGGTGCCGCCGTAGAACTCCATTTGGTAGGAGTTCTTGCAGACCCCGTTGTCGCGCATTAAGAGGCCGCCGCGGTTGACGACCGTCACAGGCGCCGCGTATTGCGACGGCGGGTAGGTGAAGCTCTGAGGCGTCAGCTGCTTGAGCGCGATCGCCTTCGTCATGAATGCCTTCCAGATCAGTGCGGGGAATGTGCCGCCGGCGACAGGGTGCCCGTGGAACTCCGAAAGCATCGGAACGAGCTTGTTCGGGTAGCCGACCCAGACGGAAACGACCAGCTGGGGCGTGTAACCGACGAACCACGCGTCGCCGTAGTTCTCCGTCGTGCCGGTCTTCCCGGCGACCTGCCAGCCGGGGATTGCCGCGGCCTTGCCGGTGCCGTACTGGACGACGCCCTGGAGCAGTTGGTCGATCGTCTCCGCCTGCGTGCTCGTCAGCACGGGCTTGTTCACCGGACGGTTCTGTTCGACGCACACGTTCTTCACGTCGGCCAGGCAGTCGACCGCTCGCGGTGTGTTGCCGAAGATCGAGCCGTCGATGCGGTTGCCGCCGTCGGCGAACGCGGTGTAGGCGCGCGCCATGTCGAGCGGGGTCGCGGGCTCCGCGCCGAGACCGATAGCGAAGTAGCCCTTCAGGTTCGGGATGCCGAGCTCCCCGGCGGTGCTCGCCACCGCGCGCGGCCCGACGAGCGCAGTCAGCTGCGAGAAGACCGAGTTGTCGGAGTACGCGATCGCCTTGGAGAGGTCGATCGGACCGAGCGCCTCTCCTTCGAAGTTGTTCACCTGCCAGAGACGACCGTCGGCGTTGATCGTCACGTGCTTCGACGAGGTGAGGATGCTCGACGGGGCGATCCCTTCCTTGAGGGCGGTCGCGAGCACGAACGGCTTGAAGGACGAGCCTGGCTGGCGCTCTCCCTGGGTCGCGAGGTTGAACTGGCTCCGGTGGTAGTTCGCGCCGCCGACCATCGCGAGCACGGAGCCCTTCTGCGCATCGAGCACGACCATTGCCGCGGTCGGACCGTAGGGCGTCGTCTGCACCGATCCGGGCAGCACCGCTGCTATCGCCTCGCGTGCGGCCGCCTGTAGGTCGACGTCGAGCGTCGTCCGTACGCGCAGCCCGCCGCCGAACGTCTTGCTCGGGCCGTACTGCTTGACGAGCTGGTCCTTGACGTAGTTCGCGAAGTACGGCGCCGCCTGTCCCTGGGTCGACGGCAGGTTGACCTTGGTCGGGTCGGGCATCGGATCGTCCTTGCCATCGCCGTACTGACTGAGCGTGATGTAGCCCTGCCTGTAGAGCTGGCGGAGCACGAAGTTGCGGCGCGCCCTCGCCGTCTTCGGGTGCGACACCGGGTCCCAGAGGCTCGGGTCCTCGGGGATGCCGGCGAGGAGCGCCGCCTCCGACGGGCGCATCTGCGCAGCCGAGTGGTGGAAGTAGATGCGCGAGGCCTGCTCGACGCCGTAGGCGCCGTTTCCGAAGTAGACCGTGTTGAGATAGGCGGTGAGGATCTTGTCCTTCGACCAGCGCTGTTCGAGCTGCCACGCGAGCGCGGCTTCGAAGAGCTTGCGGCCGATCGTCTTCTGACTCGTCAGATACGCGTTCTTGACGAACTGCTGCGTGATCGTCGAGCCACCCTGCACGGTGCCCTGACTCGAGATATCGGTCCACAGGGCGCGGCCCATGCCGCGCAGATCGATCCCGCGGTGCTCGTAGAACCGCTTGTCCTCGATCGCGACGATCGCGTGCTTCAGCCACGGGGAGATCGCGTTCGAGCCGACGATGATCCGAGCCTGCGATCCGCGCAGGATCGACAGAACGGTCTGGCCGTTCGACGCGTACACGTACGTGTTCGCCTGAGACTGTTGCGTCTTCGGGTCGAGCTTCGGAATCTGCGCCGCGACCGCGGTCAGGAGACCGAAGGTGAACGCCGCCATTCCGAGCACCCCGAGGATGGCAAGGAGGGCGAGGAGTCTGAGCTTGCGGATCCGCCGACGCTTGGGTCGGCGCGCGTTTCTCCGGAAGGGCGCCAGAACCGGGGTAGTCTAGCCCTCCGAATGGGCCTCGACGACCTGACACGCAACGCGGTCAACCTGCTCCCGGCCGGCGGCCTCGAGCAGAAGCTGAAGCTCGACCGTCCGCTTCGGGTGAAGCTCGGGATCGACGTCACCTCGCCCGACATCCACATCGGCCGCGCGATTCCGCTCCAGCGGATGCGCTCGTTCCAGGACGAGGGCCACACGGGTGTCCTGATCATCGGTGACTACACGACGCGCATCGGCGACCCGTCGGGGCGCTCGGCTGAGCGCCCGATCCTGAGCGACGAGGAGATTGATCGCAACGCGAAGACCTACCTCGACCAGGCAATGGTGATCCTCGATCCTGACCGTACGGAGGTTCGTTACAACGGAGAATGGCTCTCGAAGCTCAGTTATGCCGACGTCGTAGGCCTCGCGCGCACCATCACCGTGGCGCGGATCCTCGAGCGCGACGACTTCGAGAAGCGCTTCAAGGCTCAGGAGCCGATCTCGGTCTCAGAGCTCTTGTATCCGTTGATGCAAGCCTACGACTCCGTGGCGATCAAGGCCGACGTCGAGCTCGGCGGGACCGACCAGCTCTACAACCTCCTCGCGGGTCGAGAGGTGATGCCGCATTACGGCCTCGAACCACAGGTGATCCTGACAACTCCGCTCCTTGTGTCCTGGGATGGAGCCAAGATGAGCTCGTCGGTCGGTAACAACATCCCGCTCACGGCGGCGCCGGAGGAGATGTTCGGGCGGACAATGCGGATCTCCGACGACCAGCTTCCCCAGTGGTACGAGCTGATTCTGGAGCAGCCGGCGCCGAAGGGCGACCCGCTCGAGGCCAAACTCGAGCTGGCGCGGTTCATCGTGCGGCGCTCCCACGGCGACGAAGGCGCGTCGGCCGCGGAGGGCCACTTCACCCGGGTCGTCCGCGAGGGCGGTGCGCCCGAGGACATCCCTGAATTGCCGCTCCCGGCGGGCGATCCGGTGCATTTGCCGGCGCTCCTCGTCGACGGGCTCGGCGTCGCGTCGACCTCGGAGGCGCGCCGACTGATCCAGCAGGGCGGGGTCAAGGTGAACGGCGAGGCAGCAGCGGGCGTCGATGTGCCGCGTGAGGCCCTCGCGGGGGCGCTGCTCCAGGTCGGGAAGCGCAAGTTCGCGCGCCTGACCGATGGCTCGTTGACAGGGTAGGCCAGGGCGCTATACTTCCCGGGCCGTCCGATCGGACGCGCGTAGGAAGCCCTGTTACTCGACCATAGGAGCCTCCAGGCCCGACTCGTATAGGCTACGATTCGTACTACGGAGGCCTCTTGGCGCGAGTCGGAGGTCTTTTTTACGCCGTCTTTCAGACACGGCACTGGTCTTTGAAAACTCAACAGCGAACGTTCTTCGATGTCGAGAACCTCGATC
>JAYUEQ010000018.1:0-2138 GCA_043739205.1 Thermoleophilia bacterium | reverse complement strand
GGGTCCTTGCAGCGCATCGCGATATCGAAGCCCGCGTAGGCGAACAGCGCGTAGGCACCGATCACGGCGACGACGCCCACAAGGCCGAGTTCTTCCCCGATGTTCGCGAGCATCATGTCGGTGTGGGCTTCGGGCAGATAGAAGATCTTCTGGACGCCCTGGCCGAGCCCGACGCCGAAGATCCCGCCTGAGCCCATACCGATCATCGCCTGCACGATCTGGAAGCCGGTGCCCTGTGCGTCGTGCCACGGATTGAGAAACGCGAAGAAGCGCGCGCGACGGTAGGGCTCGATCCAGATCGCGAACGTGCCGAGTGCGCCGGCGATCGTCACCGCGCTGAGCAGCGTGCCGGTGGGTGTGCCCGCGACGACGAGCATCCCGACAAGCATCACCATCAGCGCGATCGCGGTGCCCATGTCGGGCTCGAGGATCAGCAGGACGCAAAAGACTGCAGCGAGCGCACCGACCGGCCGCCAGAGCTCGCGCAGGTCGCGCGGGGCCGGGCGACGCGACAGGTAGGCCGCGGCCCACACAGCGAGGGCGAGCTTCGCCAGTTCGGACGGCTGGAAGACCGCCGGCCCGAGCGAGATCCAGCGGCGTGCACCGTTGATCGCGGGGCCGATCGCGAGCACCGCGACGAGCAGCGCGAGCGAGCCGAGGATCAAGATGGGGGCAAGCGCTTTCAGCCGACGGTAGTCCCAGCGCTGCGCGACCATCATCAGGACGATCCCGAGCGCCGCATAGATGCCCTGGCGCTTGAGGTAGTAGCTCGGGTCCTTGCCGCCCACCGCGGCCGCCGCCGAGGTTGCGCTGTAGACCATCACGAGCCCGAAAGCGACCAGCGCCAACGTGACCAGGATCAGCAGCCGGGAATTGAGCTCTGCCCGCTTCATCCGTCCTGGTTTCGCGGGGGAGCGCCGGACTCCTAGCTCTCGCCGATGATCGAGGGGCGCCGGCAGCGAACCGCCGACGCCCCGAGATCGAGCGGTAGTGCTCGTTCGTTACTTGGAGTGGTCGTGATCCTCGGAGTGCTTGTGGTCCTTGTCGTGGTGGGCGTGATGGTTGACGTAGCTCACGCACTGGCCCTGGTTCTTGAACGACGGGTTCGTGAAGGTCTCCCACCCGCCGTGCTTGCAGTCGCTCTTCTTGCCCGGCGTACCGGAGACGACCGGCGCCGGGACCTCGAGCGTGCCGTTCACGGTGATCGCCGAGACGTCGGCCATCCCCTGAACGTCGATGAGCACCGCAGCATCGGTGATCGTGCCGGTCGGGAACGGAACCTGTCCGCCGGCCGCCGCGATCGACACGGCGTTGAACATGTAGGTCACGCTGCCGTTGCTGTTCGTCGTCGGCGTCACGTTGTTACAACCGAGGAAGAAGGTTCCCGTGGTGGTGACGATGTTGAAGCGCGGGGATCCACCCTGGCACTGAGCGGCGTTTGCCAGCGTGAACGACGCCGACGTGAACGTCTGGCCGTTCAGACCGGTGAGGTCGCCGTATGCGGCCGCGTTCGTCGTCGTCGCGCAGTTCTTCGCGAGGTGGAGTACGCCGCCGCTGAAGGTGGCGGTCGGGCAGCCGGTGGCACCCGGGTCGTACACGCCGGGAACGAGCGCTGCAGCCGCTGTGCTTGCAAGAACCAGCGCAATCGCGCTCGTCAAGATCAGGATCAGTTTCTTCATTAAGTGGGCCTCCTCAAGGCTCCGGTGGCGAGGGCAACGTCTGGGTGCAAATGACGTTTGCCACGCGATCACCACGATGGTCGATTTTCTCTTCCACCTGGTACCTGCCCGGAGCCCCGCGCTTCACGCACTTGCGAGGTAAGGACGAGGTAAAAGCGCGTGAGCGGCGGTGCAAACGCGGAGTGGAAGCTCTACGCCTATGACCGGCCAGATGATCTTGCAAAAGCGTCTCGTGTCGGCGGGGCTGGAGCCACAGGACGAGGAAGCCGTTGTGATTGCCGAGCTTTGCGATCTTGACCTCGCTGCTCCGCTTCCGACAGTCGTGGAGGTGCGTACGGTGGGCGACGCGAAGGCCGTCGCGTTGTGGGTCGAGGTCAATGCGTTGGTGTTCGGCGAGCGCTACGCTGACGTCGGACGCGTGCTGCTGCGCGCGCTGGAGAACGAGCGCCCACACGTCTG
>JAYUEQ010000017.1:0-32168 GCA_043739205.1 Thermoleophilia bacterium | reverse complement strand
CTCGGAGCACCACCGCTGGCTCGAGGCCGAAGGCGAGCTCGAGGAGCGCCGCCGCCGTAATCTCGCGCGCGAGGTGTTCCAGGTCGCCTCGGCGCGCGCCCGGCGTCACATCGAGCAAGCGGTGCAAGGCGACGAAGAGCTACAACGACTGCTCGACGACGTGCAAGAACGGAGACTCGACCCGCTCACGGCCGTGCGTGAGATCCTCGAAAAGGTGTTCCACATTGGCGACGACGACCACACCCACGCTCGCTGACATCGAAGCCGCCCGCGGACGGATCCGCGGCCACGCCAGAACGACGCCCGTGTACGGATCGAGCACGCTGTCGCGCCGCACCGGCCGGAAGGTGTGGCTCAAAGCCGAGAACCTGCAGCGGACAGGCTCGTTCAAGGTGCGCGGTGCTGTGAACAAGCTGTCGCTGCTCGGCGATGCCGAGCGCGCAGCCGGGGTGATCGCGGCCAGCGCCGGGAACCACGGCCAGGCCGTTGCCTGGGCTGCGCGCGAGCTCGGCATCAACGCGACCGTGTTCATGCCGCAGGACGCACCGATGGCGAAAGTCGAGGCGACGCGCAACTACGGCGCGCACACGGTGCTCGCGGGCGCGAGCTTCGACGATGCGCTCGCAGCCGCACTGGAGAGTGCGCGCGAGACCGGCGCGACGTTCGTGCACGCCTTCGAGGACGAGGCGGTGATCGCGGGCCAGGGCACGATCGGGCTCGAGCTCGCCGATGAGCTGAGCGACGTCGAGACATTCGTCCTGCCGATCGGCGGCGGCGGGCTCGCAGCCGGGATCGCGATCGCGCTGCGCGAGCTGCGCCCGGGTGTCCGGATCGTTGGCGTGCAGGCCGGGAAGACCGGCCGCGGCACGATCGCGGACGGCATCGCCGTCAAGCATCCCGGCGAGCTGACTATGTCGATCCTCGACGATCTGCTCGACGATCTCGTCCACGTCGAGGACGAGCAGATCGCGGAGGCGATCACGCTGCTGCTGGAGCGCGCGAAGCTTGTCGTCGAAGGTGCGGGAGCGGCATCGACCGCGGCGCTCCTCGGGAACGCCGTCGGCGGCTCGGGCGAGGTCTGCGTACTGCTCTCAGGCGGCAACATCGACCCGACGATGCTGATCTCGGTGATGCGGCACGGCCTGACGCTCGCCGGTCGTTATCTCGTCTTCCACACGCGCATCCCGGACCGCCCCGGAGCGCTCCTCGACCTGCTCGAACTGATCGCAGCCGAGCGCGGCAACATCGTCTCGGTCGAGCACCATCGTGAAGGGATGGCGATCGATGTCGTCGAGACCGAGGTCTCGCTGACCGTGATTACCCGAGACGAGGCGCACTGCGGCAGGCTGACCGCGGCCCTCGAGTCGCGCGGCTACAGCGTCAACCGCGTCAGCTAGCGATCGGGGCACATCCGCGGGCGAGCGGACACTGGCCCAAGCGACCAAGCCGGTGTCCGGCGGTGTTTTCGTGGCCGTGCTGAACATCTCAGGGGTCTGACCCCGATGGTGACCGTTTGAGTCGAGGCCGCCGGTGCATGGCCGGAGCGCCGTGGCGCATGGTTGTGCGGCCGCAGTGTCTCGTTCGGTCATCACCCGGGTCTGACCCCGGTGGTGTCCTTTACCGTCGAGGGTCCGACACCTTTGCGGTGCTACGCCCCGCAGCGGCGGAACGCGACCGTGTCGGTGAAGTCGGCGATGCCGCCGTCCGCGACCGCGCTCACGTCGAAGCCCTCGCGCTGCAAGAGCGATGCAGCGATCGCCGCGCGCGGGCCGCTCTCGCAGACCGTGACCACCGGTCGCGAGCGATCGAGCGCGCCGCAGCCGAGCTTGCGCAGTAACCGGTACGGCACGTTCGTCGAGCCAGGGATGTAGCCGGTGTCGCGCTCCGTCGTCTCGCGCACGTCGACCAGTTGCAGGCCGGGTGATTCGAGAAGCGCCCGCAGTTCCTCTACACCGAGGGTCGGGAGCGTCGTCGGCGCATCCGGTGCGAGCAGGTAGCCGGCGACCTCGAGGATCCCGACGGCCCAGAGCTTCTGTGCCGCCTCGAGCGCTTCAGCCTCGCTGCGCGCATGCAAGACGATTCGCTCATCGGGCACGAGCACGAAGCCGGACTTGGTTCCGAACGAGCCACCGTCGACCGGGACACTGATCGCACCCGGGATGTGGCCGGTCGAGTAGTCGTGAAACGGCCGCACGTCGAGGACGGTTGCGTCAGCCGCATCGCGCAGTTCCTGCAACGGGCTCGGTGACACGACCCACGGGCCACGGTTCAGCGCGACGACGCGCTCGGTCGTCGGCGGGCGGGGGGTGGAGACGGATGCGGACACCAGCACGAACTCCTGGACGTCGCGGAACTGCAGCGCCTCGTTCGTCGCGCGCTCCTTCGCGATCGTGGACGACGTCTCGCTGCTCATCTTTCCGCCGCACAGTGAGCCGGCAACGTGCCCCGGGTAGATCTGGACGTCGTCGCCGAGGTCGACGAGCCGGCCCAGTGAGGCGTAGAGGTCTTCGGCTCCCTCACGCGCAGCGACCGCGAGGTCGGGGCGCGCAGCCGCGCCGACGAACATCGAATCGCCGGTCAGCGCAAGTGTCCCGTCGACGACGAACGAGCAGTGCTCCGGCCGGTGACCGGGTGTGTGCACGACCCGGACACGCACCCCACCGACCTCGACGACCTGACCGTCCTCGAGCGGCTCGGAGGCGTACTCGGGCTCGGCGAGCGGATGGATCGCAACGGGCAGGCCGTGCTCGAGCGCAAACCGCCCATGTCCGGAGACGTGGTCGGCGTGCGTGTGCGTCTCGAGGACGCGTTCAATTCGCACACCTTCCTGCTCGGCGACGGCGAGGTAGTCCTCGATCGTGAACGCCGGATCGACGACGACGGCGACGCCTGCCTGCGTGTCGCCGACGAGATACGACGCGCACCCGAGATCCTCGTTCACGAACTGCCGAAAGAGCAGCACGGTCACTGAGGCTAACAGCCGGCCCGGTTCCTACCCGGGCGGCGGCGGGCGCAGCCAGAGATACAGGCCCACGAAAAGGGCGCCGAGAGCGAGGATCGCGGCGACGATCGCGACGCCGAGGGCGGCCTTGCCGAGTGTCCTCGCTCCCCGGTCCTGGCCGACGGTTGCGGCCACGTCGAGCCCGACGCGATAGGTGATCGACTTGCCCGTTCGGTCGCCGACGAGCACGTTGAAAAGAACCGTCTCGACCTTCGGCGGTGCAGTACCGCGAATCGCAAAGCGGGCGAAGGTGCCCTTCGGGATCAGCCCGCCCGACCACGTGATGGCCTGACCCGTGCGCGACTGTGTCCACCCGGGCTTCGCCTCCATGTCGTCCAGTTGGAAGTCCTGAGGGATGCCGAGCGTCACGTGGTCGACACCGATCGCATCGTCCTCGTTCGGCACAGAGAAGACGAGGCCGACCGGCTGGCTCTTCTGCACTTTCGCGGGATCGATCGAGAGGTGCGCCGCGGCCGGCGCTGCGAGAACGAGCGCGCTACAGACCGAGATGCTTAGCGATGACCATGCGCTGAACTTCATTCGTTCCCTCACCGATCTCCAGGATCTTCTGGTCGCGGTAGAACCGCGAGATGGCGTACTCGTCCATGAAACCGTAGCCGCCATGGATCTGTAGAGCCCAATTCGCCGCGCGGTGTGACAGTTCGCCGGAGTAGAGCTTGGCCATCGCGGCTGTGCGGCCGAAGTCGCGCCCCAGGTCCTTCTCCCAGGCGGCCTTGTAGACGAGATAGCGCGCCGCTTCGATCTCGGTCGCCATGTCGACGAGCTTCTGCTGCACCGCCTGGAACTTCGAGATCGGCTTGCCGAACTGCTCGCGTTCCTTCGCGTAGGCGTAGGCGAGGTCGTAGCAGCCTTGTGCGAGACCGACGCCCATCGCGGCCACCGAGATGCGGCCGCCGTCGAGAATCTTGAGGAACTGTGTGAAGCCCTGACCGCGCGGGCCAAGCAGATTGGCTTCCGGAACGCGCGCGCCCTGGAAGCTCAGCTCGCGTGTGTCGGATGCCTTCCAACCGAGCTTCTCCATCGGCGCCGAGATCACGTAGCCGGGCGTGCCGTTCGGGACGATGATGTTCGAGATCTCGCCGTCACCGGTGAGGGCGGTGATCGTGACGCACGCCGTGATGTCGGTCCCCGCGTTCGTGATGAAGATCTTTGATCCGTCGATCACCCATTCGCCGCCATCGAGACGCGCGGTCGTGCGGGTTGCGCCCGCGTCTGAGCCTGCATCCGCCTCCGTCAAACCGAAGGCCGCCAGCTTCTTGCCGGAGGCGAGGTCGGGCAGCCACTGTCGCTTCTGTTCGTCGCTACCGAAGTAGTAGATCGGGAGCGTGCCGAGTGAGTGGTGGGCGGCGAGCGTGATCGCGACCGACGAGTCGATACGCGTCAGCTCCTCCACACAGATTGCATAGGCGAGTGTGTCTGCGCCCGCGCCGCCATATTCTTCGGGGATCGTCATCCCCATCAGACCGAGCTCGGCCAGCTCAGCGACGAGCTCGTACGGGAAGCGCTTCTCCTTGTCCAGCTCCTCCGCGACCGGGGCGACCTTGTCGAGCGCAAACTGCCGCACCGTGTCACGCAGCAGCTCGTGCTCAGGCTCGAGGTCGAAGTTCATGCGGCGGCGAACCTCTGCGCCAGCTCGACGATCAGCCGCACGCCGTAGCCCGTGCCGCCCTGGTCGAGCGCGTAGTCGGGCCGCCTGCGCGAGAGAAACGCGGGCCCTGCGATGTCGAAGTGGGCCCACGGCCCCTCGCCACTGAACTCGCGCAGGAACTCCGCGGCGAGCACGGCGCCCGCCTGACGCAGCTCCGAGCCGTTCTTCATGTCGGCGAAGTCGGAGTCGACGTAGCGGCGGTAGCGAGGATGGAGCGGGAAACGCCACGCATGCTCGCCGCTCGTCTGTGCGGCGGCGTCGACATGGGTTGCAAAGTCCTCGTCGTTTGTGAACCAACCGGCATACAGGTCGCCGAGCGCGACCGACATCGCGGCGGTGAGCGTCGCGAAGTCGATCACGTGTGTCGCGCCGCTGTCGCGCGCGTAATGCAGGGCGTCGGCCAGTAGCAGGCGTCCTTCCGCATCGGTGTTGATGATCTCGATCGTCTTGCCGTTTGCCGCACGCAGGATGTCGCCCGGCTTGTAGGCCTTGCTGCCCTGGACATTCTCGGTGGACGCGACGACGGTCAGCACGCGCACCGGCAATCCGAGCTCGGCGATCGCAGCTGTCGCCTCGATCACTGCGGCGCCGCCGCACATATCGCCCTTCATGTCCTGCATGCGCAGCAGCGGCTTGAGCGAGATTCCGCCTGAATCGAAGGTGATCGCCTTGCCGACCAGGCCGAGCGTCACGTCTGCCTGTGCGCCGGGTGGGTCGTAGCGCATCACGATCAGCTGTGGTTCCTCGGCACTGCCGGCGGCTACCGCCGCGAATGCGCCCATGGCCTGGTCCTCGATCCAGTCGCGGCCGTGCGACTCGACGGTGAGGTGCGGCAGGGCGTGGCTCTTGGCATGCGCGGCGAGCGCGACCGGGTTCAGGTCGTTGGGCGGGCGGTTCGCAAGATCGCGCGCGGCGTCCAGGTGCCGCGTGATCGTCGCCTGACGGGTCGCAAGCTCGACCAGCTCGGCCGGGGCGTCGAGCGCGAGCGTCAGCTCAGGACGACCGGCGTAGTCGCGCTTGAAGAGGCCGGGGTCGTAAGCGCCGAACGCGGTTCCCTCCACGATCGCCCGGACCTCCACGGCGTCTTTGGCGCGCCACGCGATCGTGCCGCCTTCCCGCCGGAGCGAACGGGCAGCGAGGGCTGCCGCCGTGCGAATCCCGTCGGCGTCGAGCTCTGCCGGGGCGCCGATGCGCAGCTCGTGATCGGTGCGGCGAACATCCCCGGCGGCCAGGTCGGAGTCGATGCTTGCGCGAACGTCGGAGCCCGAGGGCTCCCTGGTCTCCAACCGCATGCCGGGCGCGATGTTAGCCAGGAAGCGGAATCGCCGCGCCGAGCTCCGGGGCATGACGTTTCGGTAGCGTTGACTCGCAAGTCAACCTTCCTCGACCAAAGGAGCGTCCGCGATGGCAGCACAGGACTTCTTCGACAGCCTCGAGTCTCGCGCGGACGCGTCGAAGCTCGCCGGGATGAGCAACTCATACCTCTTCGACATCGAAGGCGAGGGTCAATGGCTCGTCGACGTTCGTGACGGCGCAGTGACCGTGACGCCGGGTGTTGCCGAGGCTGATGCGACCATCACTACCTCGGGCGAGACCTTCGAGAAGATCGTGGCGGGCGAGCAGAATCCGACCACGGCGTACATGACGGGCAAGCTGAAGATCAAGGGCGACATGGGCGCGGCCATGAAGCTCCAGAAGATCTTCTAGAAAGCCGTCTAGAGTCCGTTGCGTGACGGCCGAGGCGCGCGCGCACTCCGAGGAGGACGACGAACGTCCTGCCTGGTCGCTCGCCCGGGAGGCCGTCCCCGGCATTGCCCTCGAGAACCCACTTCCCGACCGCGTTGATCGGGAGTGGGCGCTCGGCGGCGCGACGGGAAAGGGCGTCAAGGTGTGCGTGCTCGACAGTGGCGTCGAGCTCGACCATCCGGCCGTCGGTGCGGTTGCGGGCGCGACTGCGATCTCGATCGACGAGGACGGCAAGACGATCGCCGAGCCCGATACCGAAGGCGACCTCTGCGGCCACGGCACAGCGTGCGCCGGTGTGATCCGCTCGATCGCGCCCGACGCCGACATCTACTCCGTGCGCGTGCTCGGTGCAGGGTTCACGGGCTCAGGGAAGGTTCTGCTCGCCGGGTTGCGCTGGGCGGTCGACCAGGACTACGACGTGATCAACATGAGCCTCTCGACGACCAAGAAGGCGTTCAGCGAGCTGCTGCGCGACATCGCCGACATCGCGTACTTCAAGCGCACGCTGCTCGTCGCTTCGGCGCACAACATGCCGGTCGAATCGTTCCCGTGGCGCTTCTCCTCCGTCATCTCGGTCGGGAGCCATGAGGAGGACGATCCGTTGACCTTCTACGCGAACCCGGACCCGCCGGTCGAGTTCTTCGCACGTGGCGTCAACGTCGAGGTCGCGTGGCTCGGCGGCTCGACGATCACCGCGACGGGCAACAGCTTCGCGACTCCGGCCATCTCGGCGATCGCGGCGCTCGTGCTCTCGAAGCACGCGCGCCTGACGCCCTTCCAGTTGAAGAGCGTGCTCTACCTGATCTCGTCCAACGTGGGAGGTAGGCAGTGACCGATGACCTGAAGGCGGCCGTTGCCGCGGGCGTTCTGCCGTCGGAGGAGCGCTTCGCCGAACTGCTCCGTTCGATCGTCGAGGTCGCCCGCTCGATCTTCCACGCGCGCGCCTCGTCGATCTGGCTCTACGACGAGGACACCGACGAGCTGGTCTTCGCAGCCGTTGCAAATCCCGACGAGCAGTCGCTGCTCGGGATGCGGATGCCCTCGTCGAAAGGCATCGCGGGGTGGGTGCTTTCCTCACAGACGCCACTCGTGATCGACGACCTGCAGAACGACCTCCGCTTTGCCGTCGACGTCGCCGAGCAGACCGGGTACGTCCCTCAGGGCCTGATGGCGGTGCCGCTACTGCACGACGAGCGAGCACTCGGTGTGCTCCAGGTGCTCGACCGGCCGAGCAACTCACGCTTCTCACTCGAGGAGATGGAGCTCTTTGGGATGTTCGCCACCCAGGCCGCGGTTGCTCTCGACCTGCTCGCATCGGCCCGTCGCGCCCGCGCCGCACTCGACGGCAAGGGAGACATGGCCGCGGTCGCGCGGGTAGCCGCTGCGCTCGACCGGCTGGACGAGGAAAAGCGCGAAGCGGGCCTTGCGCTCCTGCGCGAGCTCGAGCGCGTTCTCTCCTAGAACGACGAAGGCCCGGTTCCCCGGGCCCTCGGACACCACTCGTGCGGGCTAGCGGCTAGCGGCCGGCCTTGACGTGCGCTTCGACGTCGTCGCCGTCGTCGTCGTTCGCCATCCGGACACCCTTGACGTGTGCGCGAACCTCTTCGTCGGCGTCGTCGTTCGCCATCCGGCCACCCTTGACGTGAGCTTCGACGTCCTCGGTGGACTCCTCGACGTCGTCGTTCTCCTTGGCGTGCACCTTGCGATCCTCGTCCGACATGTTCGGTGCCTCCTTCTGGAATGCCCGCGTGTTCGCGGAAGGTCGACCACATGACGCGCGTGCTCTCTGAAATCTTCCACCCCCACTTGAAAAACACAAGCTGGGGGGTGAAGCTCAAGCGGTGCGCCGCCGCCTTTCCGAGTCGCTGACTGCGTTCCGCGACGTTTATCGGAATGCGAATCTCAGACGGCTCCAGCTCGCGTTCGCGGGGTCGGTGGCAGGCCAGTACGCGTTTGCGATCGCAATCGCGGTCTACGCCTACCGCCATGGCGGCGCCACTTCGGTCGGAGTGATGGCGCTCGTCCGGACGATCCCCTCGGCCGTGCTGGCGCCGTTCGTCTCGGGCCTCGGTGACCGGTTCCGGCAGGAGCGGGTGATGCTCGCCGCCGACGTGCTCCGCGCTCTGCTCGTCGGCTCGATCGCGCTGGTTGTGTTCGCCGGCGGCCCGCTCGTGCTCGTCTTCGTCCTCGCGGCATTCGGCCCGATCTGCGGGACAGCGTTCCATCCGGCAGAGGCGGCGCTGCTCCCGGGGCTCGCACGGACGCCCGAGGAGCTCACCGCCGCCAACGTGTCGACCGCGACGATCGACAGCGTCGGCTCATTCGTCGGGCCTGCGCTCGGCGGTCTCGCGCTCGCTGCGTGGGGTGTGGGCCCGACGTTGCTGTTGACGGTGGCGACGTATGTCTGGTCGGGTCTGATGGTCCTGCGCGTGCGCCCCGATCGCTCCGCCGTCGCGCCGAAAGAGGAGACGGCGCCGTCCTCGGCAATGTCCGAAGCGCTCGCGGGCTTTCGCGCCGTCCTGGCCGACCGCAACCTGCGCGTGATCATGGGGCTCTTCGGCGCGCAGACGGTCGTCGCCGGCGCGATGGGCGTGCTCGTCGTCGTGACGGCGCTGCGTTTGCTCGACCTCGGGACGGCGGGCGTGGGCTGGCTCTACGCGGCGACCGGCGTCGGCGGGATCATCGGCGCGGGGGTGACGATGGTGCTTGTCGGCCGCAAGCGGCTCGCGGGCGATTTCGGGGTCGGACTGCTGCTCTGGGGCGTTCCGTTCATCGTCATGGGAGTGTGGCCGAACGCGGTCGTCGCGCTCCTGATGCTCGGTGTGCTCGGGATCGGGAACACGCTCGTCGACGTCTCGGGGCTGACGCTCCTGCAGCGGAACGCGCCGGACGCGGTTCGCTCGCGCGTCTTCGGCGTGTTCGAGAGCATGGTCGCCGCGACGATCGGTCTTGGCGCGATTCTTGCCCCTTTGTTGATTGCCGTCGCGGGAATCCGACTCGCGCTAGTAGCGACAGGCCTCTTTTTGCCGATCCTCGCCGGGCTGCTCTGGCGCCGGCTCGTTTCGCTCGACGCGGGAGACCCGGTGCACCTCGACCTGCTGCGGCGGCTGCCGATCTTCGCGCCGCTGCCGCCCCAGGCGCTCGAGCGGCTCGCTCGCTCCCTCGACCCCGTGCATCTCGCGGCCGGTGCGGTGCTCTTCGAGGCGGGCGACGAAGGCGACCGGTTCTACGTGATCGAATCGGGCGAGCTCGCCGTCGAGCTCGTGACCGGGACGAAGACCGAAGGTCCCGGCCACGGTGTCGGGGAGATCGCGCTTCTGCGTGCGATCCCGCGCACCGCCACCGTGCGAGCCCTCGGTGACGTCGAACTGCTCGCCCTCGACCGCGACACGTTCCTCGGCGCGGTCACCGGGCACGATCCGGCGAACGCTGCTGCCAACGAGATCGTCGGTGAACGGCTCGCGCTCTCGCCGGTCTGATCGAAGCTAGTAACAGTCTGTTACTTGCTGGTTGAGAGACTGTGACGTTCCTTCCACAGGCACCCGCCCTCGGGGCCAGGTCTCGTGGTCAGACCACGAGGGAGCGCGGAGCGCGTGGCCGAGCAGTGCGGCGAGGGATGGCTGGCAGCGGCTACGTTCGGACCTCTGGGACGAGTCCGCCGCGGGCGTGTCTTGTGGTCAGACCAAAGGTCACCGAAGTGTGACGCGTTGTGCACACGCTCAGGCGCTTCGATTTCAGTTCGCGATCGCCTGCTCGATCAGGCGGTCGGTGCGGCTCCAGATCGCGCGCTTCGCGGCCGGGCTCAGGTCGTAGACCGACATGTGGTCGGCGGTGAATCCGTTCGAGTGGATCAGCGCGCTATGGATCTGCTTGACGGGCACGTTGTCGGTGAGCAGCCGCTCGGCCAACTCGACCGCGCCTTGGTTGCCGACGCTCGTGTCTCTGTCGCCGACGAACAGCCAGATGTTCGTCGAACGTGGGATCAGCTTGAAGTTCGTCTGCGGCTCGAACGCCGGGTTGATCTGCCCCGGATAGAACGCAAGCACGAGCTTCGGCTTCAGGAACGCAGCCGCTTCGACGGCGAGCCGGCCTCCCCGCGAATGGCCGAGCAGTACCAACGGCACCTTCGGCCGGCCGAGGTCGGCGAGCGCTTGGCCGACCGCGCCGACGATGTTGTTGCGGGCCTGCGGATCCGGAGGCGGGGCCTCGTAACGCGGATAGATCACGTCGTAACCACGCGAGGCAAGGTGCGCCTGCCATGGCTCCAGCTGCTCGCCCGAGTCCTGGCCGAGGCCATGCAAGAGCACGACGACCGCCTTCGGCTTCCCCCTCGCATGCACGACCCAGTACTGGTCCTTGCCGACGCCGTGCGCCTCGAAGCTCACATGCCACGTCGCCCCGCACCCCACGAGGGCGAGGAGCGCGGCACTAATCGTCCAGCTCGACCAGGACCGCGCCACCCGCAACACGATCACCTTCCCCGACGTGCACTGCTTTGACGGTGCCATCGTGGGGCGCGAGCAGCGGCGTCTCCATCTTCATCGCTTCCAGTACGACGAGCGGATCGCCTGCTTCGACTGTTGAGCCTGTGTGAACGTTGACCTTGATCACGGTGCCTGGCATCGGGGCGGTGATCGTGCTCGAGACGATTCCCGCGCCGTGCGCGTGCGCCGCGGCGTCGATGTCGGGTGGTGACTGCGGGGCAGGCGAGGGCAGGTTGAGCCGGAAGGGGCTGCGCCAGACGGGGTCGGGGAGCGTGGCCGGCGGCAGCGAGAGCGGCGGATGGTCGACGAGAAACGCGGTCGTCACCTCGCCGGCGCGCAGCGCCGGATGCGCGACGAGCCAGCGCAGAAACGGCAGGTTGGTCGTCACGCCGCCGACCTCTGTCTCGGCGAGCGCCAGGGCAAGACGGTCGAGTGCCTCGTCGCGGGTCGTCCCGCTGGCGATCAGCTTGGCGATCATCGGGTCATACGACGTGCCGATCTCGTCGCCCTCGGCGACCCCGGTGTCGACCCGCACCGAAGTCGGAAGCCGGAGCTTCTTGATGCGACCGGCCTGCGGCAAGAACGTTCGCGGGTCTTCCGCATAGAGGCGAACCTCGACCGCGGCGCCCCGCGGCTCGGGACGAACGTCGAGCGCCTCGCCGCGCGCGATGCGCAACTGCCACTGCACGAGGTCGATGCCTGTCACGGCCTCCGTCACGGGGTGCTCGACCTGGATCCGCCCGTTCAGCTCGAGGAAGTAGAAGTCGCGGCCGTCGAGCACGAACTCCGCAGTCCCTGCGCTGACATAACCGATCGCCCTTGCGAAGCGCACCGCAGCGTCGCTCATGCGTTCACGCAGTTCCGCGTCGAGCGCAGGCGACGGCGACTCCTCCAGCACTTTCTGATGGCGCCGCTGGACCGAGCAGTCGCGCTCGCCGAGCGAGAGCACCGTGCCGTGCGTGTCGGCAAGCAGCTGGATCTCGACGTGCCGCGGCCGTTCGACGTAGCGCTCGAGGTAGACGGTGTCGTCGCCGAACGCAGCCTTCGCTTCCCGCCGCGCCGCCTCGACCGCCTCGTCGAGCTCGCCACTCGAACGCACGATCCGCATGCCGCGGCCGCCGCCGCCCGCCGCGGCCTTGACGATCAACGGGGGCTCGTCGGACTCGGGGATCGTCGGCACGCCGGCTTCCTGCGCGATGCGCTTCGCCGCGAGCTTGTCGCCACCGGCGCGCAATGCCTCCGGCGGCGGCCCGATCCAGATCAGGCCGGCGGCCTGCACCGCCTCGGCGAAGTCGCCGTTCTCGGCGAGGAAGCCGTAGCCGGGATGGATCGCGTCGGCACCGGACTGCTTGGCGGCGCGGATGTGCTCCTCGGCGGAGAGGTACGACGCGATCTCGACCGTCTCGTCCGCGGAGCGCGCGTGCAGCGAGCCGGCGTCGTCGGGCGCGACCACCGCGACCGTGCCGAGTCCGAGCTCGCGCGCGGCGCGAAAGACGCGCAGCGCGATCTCACCGCGGTTTGCCACCAGCACCTTCTGCACGCGCGGGAGCTTAGTTGCCTAGCCGTCGACGAGCAGGCCGTTGATCGGCCCGAGGAAACGGCGGGTGCGCCGCGAGATGTGGGGGAGGAGCGCGAGATGGTCGCCCGATTCCGCGGTCGCGACCCACACCTGGTCGATCACCTCATGGGGCTCGCCATTGATGTCGTCGCGGCGGAGGTGCTCGCGCCATAGGCGGAGGCGCGTGTCGCGTACAAGCTCCTCGTCGGTCGTGATCACGCAGGCCTCGGTGTCGTTGTAGAGCGAGTGCTCGTTGAGGTTCGCCGAGCCGATGCAGAGCCAGCGGTCGTCGACGATGCCGATCTTCGCGTGGACGTAGACCTGTTCGACATGCCCGGGCTGGAACAGCGTGCACGCGAGCAGCCGCCCGTCGCGGTCCGCATCGGCGAGCACACCGAGCTGCCCGCGAGTGTCGTCCTTCCCGTTGTTCGGTCTGCGCGGAAGGAGGACGACGAGGCGGAACTCGTCACTTGGCGGATCCAGCAGCTTCGCCTTGAGGATCGCGACTAGTTCGGGCGACCAGAGGAATTGCGATTCGAGGTAGATGAGGCGCTGCGCGGAACGCAGCGCGCGTACGTACGCCTCGAGGATCCGGTAGTCGCCGCGGGGCAGTGCGTCGTAGACGTTGTTGGGAACGGTGCGGACGAACTGCGCGCGCACTCCACCTTGTGTTGAGTCATCACAAGCGAGCTCGATCGTCTCGCCGGTCACTTCGCGCCAGCGCAGCGTCACGTGGTCGGCGACGTCGCGCACGAGCGGCCCTTCGATCCGCGTTCCGGCGTCATGCCAGCCGATCGCGCCCCGTGCGGGGTGCTCACTCGAATCGAGCCGGTCACCCGCCAGCGAGGTGAGGTCGATCCCGTTCACGTAGGCGACACGCCCGTCGATCACGGCGAGCTTTTCGTGGTGGCAATGCATCGGCCGCTCGTTTGCATCGAGCGCCATCCGGATCTTCGTGCCCTTGACCAGCGTCTCGCGCGCGGTGCGCACGTCGGCGCGCGACGGCTTGAACAAGGGCAGCGGCGCTCCTGCCCAGGCGAGCACACGAACGTCGGCGTTGTCGGCGACGCCTGCGAGCAGTTCGCGCAACGTCGGGCCACCGCGTGTCAGCCTGAACGACGGCTCGAAGTGCCAGCCGGCGAGGAACACCGAATCGCGCGCGCCTGCGATCTCTTCCTGCAACCGGCCGAGCGCCTGCTCTCCGTCGATGAGCACCTCGAGCTTGTTGCCTTCGCGCGGTGGCGGTTCGCCGGCGCACCACAGCCCGTCGTTCGGTGGGTCGTAGGCGTGCTGCCAGCCGTGGCGCTTCAGCCGCCGCCGGTGATGGGCGACGACAAGGTGCTCGATTCCGGAACCGATGGAGTCGTCAAGCCGATCGATGCGTGCAGCCGCCATAAGGCGACAAGGGTAAGCGCACAGACCCCCGAGAGGACGAGGTAAGGCACCGCGTCGCGCGTTGCATGCGCGAGCGCACCGCCTCCTGCGGCGCCCAGCGTCTGCCCGGGCGCCCACGCGAGATTGACGAGAGCCGAGGAATAGCCGAAGCGCAGGCCGCGCGCTTCCGCGAGATTCGAGAGCAGCGTCATCCCGGGCGTGAAGAACGTCCCGAACGACAGCCCAGCGGCAACGACCAGCACGGCGAGCAGGAAGCGGTTGCCGGGCCAGGGCAGCAGGGCAGCGACGACGATCGATGCGACGAGCCCCGCGAAGATCGGCGGTAAGGGGCCGTGCCGGTCCGACGTGCGTCCGAGCAGCACGTTGTTCACCGCTTCGAACGCCGCCGAGCAGAGGAACACGGCGCCGATCGCGACCGCGCCGAACCCGAGCTGCGCAAGCCGCAGCGGCGCGAGAACGCCGACGACGCCGAAGAGCAGCGCGGGCAGCACGACGAACCAGCCCGCGACAAGGATCCTCCGGTCGCCGAGTGCGCGGACGAGGTGCACCGGGCTCTGCGGCTCATGTCTCGCCTCTCCCGGCGTGAGCGCGGCCCACGCCACGAGCCCGAACGAAGCGACGCCAACCGCGCCGAACGTCCAACCGATCCCAGCGAACGATGCGATGCCGCCGATCACCGGCCCGAAGAGCGCGCCGACGACAGCGGCGGCGAAGGCGTTCCCGATCAACCGCCCGCGCCGGCCCGCCGGTGCGGCAGCCACGAGCCAGCCGATCGCCCCGGTCCACGAGAACGCGGACGCGAGCCCCTGCGCGAAGCGGGCGAGGTCGAGTTGCCACGCCTCGCCCGCGAGCCCGAAGAGGATCGTGCAGACCGCGACGAGCGTCAGCCCGACGATCGTCGTCGATTTGACGCCGAGCCGTCCGGCAACAAGGCCACTCGGGATGGCGCCGAGGAACGCACCCGCCGGGTACGCGGCCGACAGCACACCCGCACCGGTCTTCCCGAGCCCCAGTGCATGGGCGTAGTGGGGGAGGAGCGGCGTGAGCGCGGCGAAGAACAACGTGTCGACGAACACGACAGCGCCTGTCAGAAAGAGCAGCCTACGCACTACAGGCTGTTACTTGGCCCAGTCCGGCTTGCGCTTCTCGAGGAACGCACGCAGGCCTTTCTGGCCTTCGCCGCTCGTGCGGCGCGTGGCGATGCGGTTCGCGGTGTCCTCGGCGGAGTGCGGGGCACGGGCGAGCTCCTTGGCGGCGCGCGCCGCCTCCGGGCCGGCGGTGAGCACCTCACCGAGGACGCTCTCGACCGCTGCGTCGAGGTCGTCTGCGACCTCGTGGATCAGCCCGATGCGCAACGCAACGTCGGCGCTGAACCGCTCGCCGGTCACGAAGAAGCGGCGCGCGGCGCCCGTTCCGATCTTTGCCAAAGCGAACGGTGAGATCACGGCGGGCACGATCCCGAGCTTCACCTCGCTGAACGCGAACAGCGCTGAGGGCTCTGCGACGACGATGTCGCAGCACGCGACGAGGCCGCAGCCACCGCCGAATGCATGCCCCTGCACGCGGGCGACGACGGGTGCCGGGCAGCCGTCGATCGCGTCGAGCATGACGCGCAAGCGCAACGCATCGGCCACGTTCTCGGCAAACGAGAGGTCGACGGACGATCGCATCCACTCGACGTCCGCGCCGGCGGAGAAGGACGGCCCGTCGCCGGTCAGCAGCACCGCCCGCGCATCACCTACGTCGGCGAACGCGGCGGCCAGCTCGTCGATCAGCGACGCGTCGAACGCGTTTCGCCGCTCGGGCCGCGCCATAGCGACGCGCAGGATCGCCCCGTCGCGCTCGATGCGCAGGGCGCTCACTCGAACGCCAGCCCGAGCCGGCGGAGCTCCTCCGCCGCCGACACCGACGCTTCTAGATCGAACATCTCAACGATGTCCGGGTTCTTGCCGATCAGCTCGCGGGCCCGCGACGGCAACTCTTGCTCGGACGCCTCCTGCGACTCCCAGACGTAGACCGCGCCCCAGCGCTCGCTCACCTCGTCGGAGAACCAGCCCTTGAAGAGCAGCCCCGGTACCTGCTCGAACGCCGGCACAGCCTCGTCGCGCAGGTAGCGCCGAAGCTCGCCGACATTCGTCTGCGAGTCGGCCAGGTTCCAGATCACAAGGCGCAGGACCATCCGAGTGCGCACCCTAAACGAGGAACGGCGCGCCCAGGAGGACGCGCCGCCTCGCAAGTCAGAGGAGGACTTGCTTCGTTCTGCGCCACTCCAACGTACGTCCCGGCGCGGGTCTCCCGCATCGGCGCCGAGGACGATCTGCCGTCGTCCCCAGGGACGACGAATGATCGAAAACTCACATACGGAAAATGCCGAACGTGCTCTCCGGGATCGGCGCGTTCAGTGCGGCGGAGATGCCGAGTGCCAGCACACGCCCCGTGTCGAGCGGGTCGATGATCCCGTCGTCCCAGAGCCGAGCGGTCGAGTAGTACGGATTGCCTTCCGCCTCGTATTGCGAGCGGATCTCGTCGGGATCCGAATCGCCGACCATCGACAGCACCGTCGCCGCCTGTTCTCCGCCCATCACCGAGATGCGTGCGTTCGGCCACATCCACAACTGGCGCGGGGAGTAGGCGCGGCCGCACATCCCGTAGTTGCCGGCGCCGAACGAGCCACCGGTCACGACGGTGAACTTCGGCACGTCGGCGCACGCGACGGCCATCACGAGCTTCGCGCCGTCGCGTGCGATCCCGCGTGCCTCGTACTCCTTGCCGACCATGAAGCCGGTGATGTTCTGGAGGAACACGAGCGGCACGCGGCGCTTGCATGCGAGCTCGATGAAGTGCGCACCCTTCTGCGAGCTCTCCGCGAAGAGCACGCCGTTGTTCGCGAGGATCCCGACCGGGTAGCCCTCGATGTGCGCCCAGCCGCAGACAAGCGTTTCGCCGTACAACGCTTTGAACTCGTCGAACCGTGAGCCGTCGACAACGCGCGCGATGATCTCGCGTGCGTCCATCTGTGTGCGGTGATCGTCAGGGATCAGCCCGTAGAGATCCGAGGGGTCGACGGCGGGCGGTTCCGGCGTGGCGCGCGCCCAGGGCGGCTCGGGCTTGCGCCCATGGGTGTTCGCGACGATGCGCCGCGCGATCGCGAGCGCGTGCTCGTCGCTTGTCGCGTAGTGATCCGCGACGCCGGACTGCCGCGTGTGCACGTCGGCGCCGCCGAGCTCTTCTGCGGTCACGTCCTGGCCGGTCGCCGCCTTCACGAGCGGTGGGCCGCCGATGAAGATCGTGCCGGTGTCGCGCACGATCACCGTCTCGTCGCTCATCGCAGGCACGTACGCGCCGCCGGCGGTACAGGAGCCCATGACGACCGCGATCTGCGGGATGCCCTGCGCCGACATACGCGCCTGGTTGTAGAAGATCCGCCCGAAGTGGTCGCGGTCGGGAAACACGTCTGCCTGCAACGGCAGGAACGCGCCGCCGGAGTCGACGAGGTAGATGCACGGCAGCGCGTTCTGCTCGGCGACTTCCTGCGCGCGCAAGTGCTTCTTCACCGTGAGCGGGAAATACGAACCGCCTTTTACCGTTGCGTCGTTCGCGACGATCACGCACTCGAGCCCCTCGACAACGCCGATCCCGGTGACGATCCCCGCGCCCGGTGCGTCGCCGTCGTACAGCTCCCATGCAGCAAGAGCGTTCAGTTCGAGGAACGCCGTCCCCGGGTCGACGAGGCGGTCGACGCGCTCGCGGGCGAGCAGCTTGCCGCGCGAATGGTGCCGTTCGACTGACTGCGCGCCACCGCCGGCAGCTACCAGAGCGCTGCGCTCGCGGAGTTCCGCGACGAGCGCCTGCAACCGTGCCTGCCTGCGGGCGAAATCGTCGGTCTGCTCGACCCGGCTCTGAAGCTGCGCCACGACCCGTGAGCCTAGCCGTGCGGCCCCATACGGCCTCGCGACGGCGACGTGACACAAGCCCCGGCAACCGGGCGTCTCGTCTTTTCGGCATGCTGGCGGCGTGAACCGCAGCCGTCTGATCCTCGTCGCAGCTGCCGTCGGCGGGGCGGCGCTCCTCGCCGTCGTGCTGATCGTCCTCGCGGGCAAGGGCTCCGGCTCGTCGGCTGCCACGACGACCACCACCGCGACGACGACGACGCCGCGGACTACTGCGGGACTGTTCGCCGGGATCCCGCAGCGCGGAGACACCCTCGGCAATGCGAGCGCGCCTGCAACGCTGATCGTCTACGAGGATCCGCAGTGCCCCTTCTGTCGCAACTGGAACGTCGAGACGCTCCCGACGGTGATCAACCAGTTCGTGCGCACGGGAAAGATCAACCTCGTTTACCGCGGTGTGGTGATCATCGGGCCCGATTCGGTTCGCGGGCTGCGGGCCGTCTACGCCGCAGCGACACAGAACAAGCTCTGGAACCTCGCCGACGCGCTCTACGCGCGCCAAGGCGCCGAGAACAGCGGTTGGATCACCAACAGCGTCATCCTCGCGGCGGCCCACGACGCCGGGGCGAACGGCCAGGCGGTGCTCGCGGGCATGGGCGCGCCCGCGATCGGGGCGGCACTGACGACGGCGCAGAAGCAGGCGACTGCGGACCAGCTGCAGGGCACGCCGACCTTCATCATTCAGCGTCCTCCGGCCGTTGCACAGCAGCTTGCCGTTCCTGGCCTCGACCCGGCCTCGTTCGTCGCGGCGCTCTCGGCAGCGCTTCAGTAGTGAGGCTGAGGGCCGCGATCGCGGGCGCCGCCGTCGTGGGCGGCGCGATCGCCACCTATCTGACGGTCATCCATTACTCGCACATCTCACCGATCTGCACGACGGGCGGCTGCGAGAAGGTGCAACGGTCCAGTTACGCCGAGGCCGGCGGCATTCCCGTCGCCCTCCTCGGTCTCGTTGCGTACGTCGCCGTGTTGCTCACGACGCTCGTCCGCGGTGTTACAGCAGCCCTCACCGCAGCAGTGATCGCTCTCGCCGGCGTCGCGTTCAGCGGCTATCTGCTCTGGGCTCAGATCGCGCGCATCCACGCGATCTGCCAGTGGTGCATCGCCAACGATGTCGTGATTGCCGTACTGGCAGTGCTCTGCTTGGTGCGCGTGCTGACCGAGCCCGACGCAACATGACACGGCGCGGGGCGCTGCTCTTTGCGGCGATGTGCGTGATCTGGGGGATCCCGTACCTGCTGATCCGCGTCGCGGTGCGCGAGCTTGCGCCCGTGACCCTCGTCTTCTTGCGGACTGCGATCGGCGCGCTGCTCCTGACACCGGTCGCCGCTTACCGCGGCGAGCTGCGACCGCTCCTGCACCATTGGCGCCCAGTTCTTGCCTACACCGCGGTTGAGGTTGCGATTCCGTGGGTGCTGCTCGCACGTGCCGAGACGAAGCTGACGAGCTCACTGACGGGGCTGCTGATCGCGGCGGTGCCGCTCGTCGGAGCGCTGATCGTGACGCTGACCGGTGACCGCGAGCGGCTCGGCGGCCGGCGGTGGCTCGGGCTGCTGATCGGGATCGGAGGCGTGGCCGCGATCGTCGGCTTGAACCTCGGCCAGATCAATGGTGGCGCGCTGGTCGAGATCGGGTTCGTCGCCGTCGGGTACGCAGTCGGGCCGATCATCCTCTCGCGGTCGATGTCCGATCTGCCCGCCTACGGTGTGGTCGCTGCCTCGTTGCTGCTCTCGGCGATCGTCTATGCGCCCTTTGCAGCCGCGAACTGGCCGTCAGCGATGCCTTCCGCACATGTCGTCGAGTCGGTCCTCGGCCTCGCGTTCATCTGCACGGCGCTCGCCTTCCTCGTCTTCTTCGCCCTGATCGCAGAGGTAGGCCCCGTCCGCGCGACCGTGATCACCTACATCAATCCTGCCGTTGCCGCGGTACTCGGCGTGACGCTCCTCAGCGAGCACCTGACCCGCGGGATGGTGATCGGGTTCGTCCTCGTTCTCGTTGGCTGTGTGCTCGCGACGGGGCGCGCGCCCGACGCGATTGCCGAGCCCTAGGTATCCCGCTTGACAACGGCTCTGCCACGCCGATACTGATCCGCGCATTCGTCATCTCACGAGAGGGAACATGCTGAAGATCGTCATCGGAGTGCTCGCCGCCAGTGCACTGCTCTCGGCCGCCGGCTGCGGCGGCAAGAGCGACGCCGAGAAGAAGAGCGAGGCGGCAGTGGCAGCAAGTGGCAGCGGCCGCGGCACGATCACGTGCGAGGGATCGGCCACGTCGAAGCCGAGCGGATTGCCGAGCGGCTTTCCGCAGCCTGATGCCGTCACGTACGTCAAAGCGACGCAGAACGGGCCAACGGTGATCGTCGACGGTTACAGCACCGAGAGTCTCGAAGGCATGTACGTCGAGTACAAGGACCGGATCAACGAGGCGGGCTACAAGGTCGAGTTCGCCGAGCTCGAAAGGGCTCGCGGCGATTCCGAGGTCGCCTACAAGACGTCGGGAGCAAACAGCACCGAAGGCATCGTCGCGCTCCGTGGGGGGAGCTCCTGCGCGAACGGGAACGTGTCCGTCCACATCACGAACCGTCCTTCCGGCTAGCTCCAGCGTAGGCGTGCCTCTCCTCCGGGCGAGGGGAGGGGCACGTTCATGCGCGCCTCACGTTGCTCAAGCGACACTGTGCCGATGCGCGTGCTCATCGTCGAAGACGAACGAAAGCTCGCCGAGCTCCTGGCGCGAGGCTTGCGCGAGGAAGGTCATGCGGCTGACATCGCCGCACGGGGTGAGGACGCCGTCTGGATGGCCGAGGCTGCGCCCTTCGATGTGATCGTGCTCGACGTGATGCTGCCCGGGCTGGACGGCTTCGCCGTCTGCCGCCACCTTCGCGAGCGTGAGATCTGGACTCCGGTTTTGATGCTGACTGCGAGGGACGCAGTCGAGGATCGCGTGGCGGGCCTCGACGCCGGCGCCGACGACTATCTCGCGAAGCCCTTCGCATTCGACGAGTTGCTCGCTCGACTCCGTGCGTTGGCGCGCCGCGCGCCGAACGAGCGGCCGACGATGCTCAGTGTCGGAGAGCTGCGGCTCGATCCCGCAGCGCGCCGCGTCTGGCGCAGCGACGTCGAGCTCGAGCTCTCGAGCAAGGAGTTCACACTGCTCGAGTTGTTCTTGCGCAACGCGGGGGCAGTACTGTCCCGTGACCAGCTACTCGACGGGGCGTGGGACATGTCGTTCGAGCGCCGCTCGAACGTGATCGATGTCTACGTCCGCAACCTGCGCGGCAAGATCGGGCGGGACACGATCGAGACCGTGCGAGGCGTTGGCTACCGACTGCGGGCGGCGGAGTGAACCGGCTGCCGATCCGCGTCCGGCTCACCCTCGCGTTCGTGGTGGCGATGGCGTTCGTGATCGGAGCGATGGCGTTGCTCGTCTACGTACGGGTGGGCGATGCACTGCTCACCTCGGTCGACCAGACGCTGCGAGCCGAGACGAGCGACCTCCTGGCGCGCGCCAACGTCGAGCCTGACCTCGTCGACCCGGAGTTCGCCGGTGGGGCGAGGCTCGCGCAACTGCTCGGTCCGAATGGACAGCCCGTGCGTTCCACACCGTCGAACTTGCCGCCCTTGCTCGACGCTACCGACGCCGCCCGAACCGCGCACGGCCTGCGCTTGCTCCGAACCGTGCACCTGAAGGGCCAACGCGGCGAGTGGCGGATCCTCGCAGCGCCGATGCCGAACGGTGGCGCAATCGTCGTCGCCCGCTCGCTTGCCGTGCGCGAAGAGGCGCTGCATCGTCTCTACCGCGAGTTTCTGATTCTTGGCCCGCTGGCGGTCCTGCTCGCGTCGCTCGCCGGTTACGCGCTCGCGGCGGCGGCGCTGCGTCCGGTCGAAACGATGCGACGGCGCGCGGCGGCCGTGACCGCCGCCAAGCAGGGCGTGCTGCCCGTGCCCCGTGCGCGCGACGAGATCTCGCGTCTCGCCGTCACGCTGAACGACATGCTCGGCCGGCTCGGAGCCGCACTCGACCACGAGCGCCGCTTCGTCGCCGACGCAAGTCACGAGTTGCGGACGCCCATCGCGCTGCTTCGGACCGAGCTCGAGCTCGCTCTGCGCAGACCGCGATCGCCCGAAGAGCTCCGGCTAGCGCTTGTTTCCGCGCTCGAGGAGACCGAGCGGCTCTCGCGGCTCGCCGAAGATCTTCTGCTGCTCGCGCGGGCGGAGGACGGGTCATTGCCGCTGCGCCCCGAGCGCACCGATCTCGAAGGAGTGTTCGAGAACGTCGCCCGCCGGTTCGCGGCGCGCGCCCGCGGCGCCGGACGCAACGTGCGCGCCGAACCGACGTCCGTCGTCGTGGATGCGGATCCTGCGCGCGTCGAGCAAGCGCTCGACAACCTCGTCGAGAATGCTCTCTCCTACGGTGCCGGTGATGTCGTGCTCTTCGCAGCTTCGATCGATGGCGTCGTCGAATTGCACGTGACCGACGCAGGCCCGGGCTTCGACGAGGCATTTCTCAACCGGGCGTTCGAGCGCTTCAGCCAGGCCGACGAAGCCCGGGGAGGAGGCGGCGCGGGACTCGGGCTGTCGATCGTGCAACTGATCGCGGCAGCACACGGCGGAAGTGCCGGCGCGGCCAACCGGCCGCAAGGTGGCGCAGACGTCTGGCTCAGCGTGCGCCGATCCAGGTCTTAGGAGACTCTTAGATGATTGATCGGCAATTGGAGCACTCGCGGCTGGTGGCCTGGATGCGGCGCATCTCGGCCAGGTCGGGCTTGAACGTAGGCACCGCTATGCCCTGCCCCCGATCTGTCCGACCTGCTTGATCCAGACCATCCCCGCAAGCACTCGAATTACCGATCAACCATCTAGCCTCCATTCATTGGGGCCTCATGTGGCGTTGCGACGCTGCGGTCATGACACCCGTGCCAGAAGGACGCCGCGCTGCCCTTGCCCGCGACGGCGCGCTGCGCCGCCTCCGGCGCTCCACGCAGATCTCGATCGCCGCGATCGTTGCCCTCGGAGGCGCCTTCACCGCGCTCGCGGCCGGCTCGACGCACACGAAGACCGCAACGGCGTCACGGCGATCCGCAGCGCCTGCTCCGACGGTCGTCCCAGCTCCGGCGCCGCCGCTCGTGGCGACGAAGAGCGCCGCGGCTGCGACGCCGACTCCGACGCAAGCGTCGACCGCGGCAGTTCCGACTCCGACCTATCAGGCGCCGGTCGTCAGCTCCGGGGGCTCGTGAGCGAGGCGCTCGACACTCGATCCTTCTCGGCGCTCGGGACCACCGCCACGGTTGCGGTGACGGACTCGGCAGCGCTCGAACATGCGAGCGAGCTCCTGCGAGAACGCCTCGAAGCGCTCGACCTCGCGTGCAGCCGGTTCAGGGCCGACTCCGAGCTCGCCCGGGTGAACGCGCGCGCCGGCATCGACGTTCAGGTCAGCCCGCTGCTTGCGCGGGCCGTGCGCGTCGCTCTCGCCGCTGCGCGGACAACGAATGGGTGTGTCGACCCGACACTCGGCTCGCAGATCCGCGCCGCCGGGTACGACCGAACGTTTGCACTCGTGCGCCAGCGCGACACATGGCGGTTTGTCCCGTCACGGACACCGCGTTCGGCGTGGAAGGACGTGCAGCTCGACGACGTGGAGCGGATCCTGCGCGTTCCAGCAGGGGTCGAGCTCGATCTCGGCGCGACGGCCAAGGCGCTGGCGGCAGACGACGCTGCGCATGAGCTCGCAGCCGCGATCGGCGCCGGCGTTCTCGTTTCCCTTGGCGGCGACATCGCGGTCGCGGGGACAGCACCCGCCGGGGGCTGGTCGGTGCGGATCGCGGACGACCACGCTGCACCGCTCGCCGCCACCGGCCCGACGGTTGCGATCACGACCGGCGGGCTCGCTACGTCGAGCACGGCGGTCCGCCGCTGGCAGACCGACCGGGGCGAGGCACACCACATTCTCCACCCCCGTTCGGGCCGGCCGGCAGCCAGCCCGTGGCGAACCGTGACCGTCGCGGCAGCGACGTGTGTCGAGGCGAACGTCGCGTCGACCGCAGCTTTCGTGCTCGCCGCGGACGCGGTCGCCTGGCTCGTCGCCGCGCGGCTGCCCACTCGTCTCGTTCGTCACGACGGTTCCGTGATCGCCGTTGCCGGCTGGCCCGCCGACGTATTGCAGGTCGCATGACGCTCGCAGCCGCCGGCAACGGAACGACGCTCTGGTACCTGACGCGCTCGCTCGGTGTCGGGGCGTTGGTGCTCCTCACGGCGTCTGTCGCCCTGGGCGTTCTGACCGCCACGCGCTGGAGGTCAGAACGCTGGCCGCGGTTTGTGACGACAGGCCTGCACCGCAACCTCACACTGGTTGCGATCCTCTTCGTGGCAGGGCACGTGGCGACGACCGTCGCCGACGGCTACACGCCGATCGGCATCAAGGATGCGTTCCTCCCGTTCCTGTCGTCGTACCGTCCGATCTGGCTCGGGCTCGGCGCCGTGGCGTCGGACCTGCTGCTCGCGCTCGTCGTGACGAGCCTGCTGCGCGCGCGGATCGGGCATCGTGCCTGGCGCTACGTGCACTGGCTCGCGTACGCGTCCTGGCCCGTTGCCCTTATTCATGCGCTGGGAACCGGAAGCGACGCCGCGTTCGGCTGGCTGCAGATCGTCGGAGCCGTCTCGATAGCAGTCGTCGTGCTCGCGGCGTTGGCGCGCGTCGGCCTGGCCGAGGGAGCGCACTTGCGGGTGCGGGTCACAGGCGCGATCGTCGCGCTCGTCGTCCCGGTCGCGATCGTCGCGTGGTACCAGTCGGGACCGGCACAGCACGGCTGGGCTCAGCGCGCCGGGACGCCGGCCTCGCTCCTTGCAAGCCGCCGCGCGACACATGCAGCAGGTGCCTCGCTCGTGAGCGTTGCGCTGCCCCGGTCGGCGTTCAACGCCAAACTGACCGGGACGCTCCACGAGACGAATCGCGCAGATGGCCTGCTCGACGTCGTGATCCGTGGCCGTGTGCGCGGCGGCGCCGGCGGGTCGTTCCGGCTCGACCTGCTCGGTCAGCCGCTGCAGGGCGGGGTTTCGATGACCGCAAGCGGTGTCTCCTATGTGCCCGCCGGAACCCAAACGGTGTACCTCGGCAGTGTCGCCTCGCTGTCCGGCCAAAGCGTGGTCGTCGAGGTCGCGACCACATCAGGGGCACGCCTGCACCTCTCGTTCGTCCTGAACATCGACACGCAGAACAAGACCGTCACCGGGACGTTGCACGCGACACCGGGAGCGAGTTGATGGCTGCTCCGATGATGCGCCGCGCCTCGGCGGTGGCGCCCGACGGTGTTGCGCGGCTGCTCGCGGGCGTTCGGGACGACGGTCGCCCGGTTTCGCTGCACGAGCACCTCGCGGTGTACGGGCCGCTCGAGCACCACGGTGCCGGGCTCATCGCCGTTCTCGAGGCGAGCCGGCTGCGAGGGCGCGGAGGGGGTGCGTTTCCCACGGGGGAGAAGCTCGCAGCGGTGGCCGCGCAGCGCGGTCGTCGCGTGGTGGTCGTGAACGCAGCCGAAGGAGAGCCCGCGAGCAGCAAGGACCGCGCCCTTCTTCGGCTGGTCCCGCACCTCGTGCTCGACGGCGCTGCCTCTGCGGCGGCTGCGATCGGTGCGCGCGAGATCGTGATCGGTCTCGCACGCGGGAGGAGCGGCGAGCGGGACGCGCTTGTAGCGGCCGTCAAGGAGCGGCGCGACAAGGTGCGGTGGCGCATGAAGGCCGTCCCTGATGGTTTCGTCGTCGGTGAGGAAACCGCGCTTCTGAACGCGCTCTCCGGCAAGGCGCCGAAGCCGACCATGAAGCCGCCTTACCCGTTCGAGCGCGGGCTCGAAGGTGCACCGACGCTCGTCCAGAACGCCGAGACGCTGGCGCATGTCGCGCTGATCGCGCGCTTCGGAGCGCGGTGGTTTCGGTCGCTTGGGATCGAAGCGGAGCCTGGGACCGCGCTCGTCACGCTCTCCGGTGCGGTCGCTCGTCCCGGCGTGTACGAGATCGAGCTCGGCACGCGCGTCTCCGAGTTGATCGAGCAAGCGGGTGGAGCGACGGAGCCTCTGAGCGCGTTTCTCGTCGGCGGGTACTTCGGCGGCTGGACGCGCGACCCCGCTCATCGCCTCACGGCGGCCGGCGGTCTCGGGGCCGGAGTGGTGGTCGCATTCCCGACCGGGGCCTGCGGCGTTCGCGAAAGCGCCCGCGTGACGCGCTACCTCGCGAACGAAAGCGCGGGTCAGTGCGGTCCGTGCGTGCACGGCCTCTCCGCGCTCGCGTCCGGGCTCGAAGAGATTGCGGTAGCGGGGAGAAGCCCCGACCGGCGGATCCAGCTCGCGCGTTGGGCGCAACAGGTGACGGCGCGCGGCGCCTGCCGCCATCCGGACGGTGCCGCGCGGTTCGTCGCGAGCACGCTCGCGACATTCGAGGACGAGCTGTCGCTGCATTTGCACAAGGGGCGGTGCAGCGGCGAGGATCGCGGCGTGCTGCCGGTCGGCGGAGCACGCCGATGAAGCAGCTGCGGATCGACCCGATCGCGTGTGACGGCCACGGTCTCTGCGCGGAGCTCTTTCCCGAGCGGATCGAGCTCGACGACTGGGGCTACCCGATCATCAACCCCGACCCCGTTTCTCCGGGGCTCGAGGCGCACGCGCGCCGGGCGATCAAGGAGTGCCCGAAGCTTGCACTGCGGCTGGTCGCTAGTGAACGGGCAGCACGCTGACGACGGCGAGCGCGATCACCGTCGCAGCGATCAGTGCCGTCGTCGCCCACGCGGCGTAGGCACTGGCCTTCCCGATCCGCAGCTCGCCCATCAGTGAGCCATCGCGGGCCAGGTGCACGATCATCGCAAGGAGCGGCAGCAGCATGACCGCGTTCAACGCCTGCGTGAGGAACAGGATCGGAACGAGCGGCGCGCCCGGGATGAGCACGATCGCAACTGCGGCGACCGTCATCGCGATGTAGGTCGAGAAGAAGATGGGCTCGGTGCGGAGACTCCCGTCGACCCGCCCTTCCTTGCCGCATGCCTCCGCGACCGAATACGACGTCGAGAGTGGCAGGATCGCGGCCGCAAGCAGGCCCGCACCGACGAGGCCGACAGCGAACAACGTCGATGCAAGGTGGCCCGCGAGCGGCGCAAGCGCGACCGCGGCGTTGGCGGCGTCGTTGATGTGCTTGTGGTCGCGGTAGAGCGTCTCTGCGCACGCCACGACGACGAAGAAGCCGATCACGCCGGTTGCGACTGCGCCGACCACGACGTCGATGCGCTCGAACTTCCAGTCGCTCCGCTTCAGCTTCTTGTCGACCGCGTAGGACTGGACGAACGCAAGTCCCCAGGGCGCGAGCGTCGTTCCCAGCGTCGCCGTCGCAACGAGGATTGCGTGGCGTTGAAACGGCAGATCGGGAACGACGAGCCCGCGTGCCGCCTGGCCCCAGTGCGGGTGCGCGAGGATCCCGGATGCGATGTAGGTGAGGAAGACCGACGAGATCACGAGCAGCACCACCTCTACGCGGTGAAAGCTTCCGACGAGGACGAGGGTCGTCACCGCAACGGCCGCAAGCGGAAGGCTCACGTAGCGCGAGACCCCTCCGAGCTCCAGGCCTGCGGCGATCCCTGCCATCTCGGCCGCCGTCGTCCCGAGGTTCGCGATGATCAGGAAGCCGGCAGATGACGCACCGGCCTTCACGCCGTAGCGCGAGCGGATCACGCTGACGAGGCCCTGCCCGGTCGCGATCCCGATCCGAACCGCCAGGTCGTAGAAGAGCGCGAGCGCGAGCGTCGAGACGAGCAGCGTCCACAGCAGCCGGTAGCCGAAGTCGGCGCCGAGGATCGAGTAGGTCGTGATCCCGGCCGGGTCGTCGTCGGAGAGCCCCGCCAGGATCCCTGGCCCGACGACGGCCAGTAGCGCGAGAAAGAGCCCGCGCTCGCGCGTCCAGAGGCGCTCGACCCGCCGTAGGCGGCCGGGCTCACGCACCCGAACGGTCGCGCTTCGCCTGCTCCTCCATCTGCTCGAGCCGGGTGTAGTAGTCGGGAAACTCGTGCAGGTGGGCGAGAGCGATCTTGCCCGTGACCAGCGGGTCGTCGCCCGTCACGTTGGTCAGCAGGTCGTGGAGGCCGTGCTCGAGCTCGACATCCATACCGCGCTGAAACTGCTCGACGTCGAACGCGGCCGTAGCCCAGTCGATCCCGATCTGCTCGCCGATCTGCCGTGCTTCATCCCTTGTGAAGCCGTCTCTCGGAGACATGGAACCCCCTTCTCTCATCGAAGTCCTAGGTTGCTCTACCCGGAGTGGACGATTTCAGCGCCACCCAGCCCGTCGCGATCAGGAGGAAGCCGATCAGCGGGACCGCGACACTCCACCAGGTGAGCAGTGCGAACGGCAACGTTGCCACTGCGAGGAGCGCGAGCCCGAGTGCAAGCGGGAGGCGTGTCCGCAACGCGAGCACCGCAAGAACGACGAGGCCGCCGAGGATCCCGATCAGGCCGGTGAGGCCGAGCGCGGTCGCTCCGAGGAACACGTAGAACAGTGCGAGCGCGGTTGCGAGAATGGAGATCCAGTTGCGGTCGAGCGTCGCGCGCAGCCTGTTCGTCTCCGCTCGCAGGTCGGCGAAAGCGGCAACCCCGGAGGCGACAAGAATCGTGCCCGGGAGGTACCAGAGGCGGCCGACCGTGGTGAAGCAGAGCGCGGCGGGCGCGAGCAGCCCGACCGCGGCCGCCAGGCGCAGAGGTGGGGAGGGAGTGGCACGACGAAGTGTGAGCGCGGCGACCAACGCGATCGCGGAAAGGAGGAGTGTCGCGAGGCCAAGCCGTGTCGTGTCCTCCTTGTTACCGACCCAGGAGCGGATCGAAGGACCGATCGTTAGTTCGACGATTCCGGCGAGGAGGCCAAGTGTCGCTCCTGTTGTGCCGAGAATTGCGGTGCAACGGCGTAACCGACCCGCCTGCTTGCGGCCGGCAGCGGTCATGTGACGATCACCGCCTTGATCGAGCGCCGCGGGCTCTTGTGCGGGGTGTGGGTCGGGTAGCCGATCCGGAACGTCGAGAGTGCCTGCCAGCCCGAAGGAACCAACTCGCCGAGTTGGTCGCCGAACCGATGCGCGAGTCCAAGCTGGACCTCACGGTCAGCGCGCTCAGTCAGCTGGTTCATGTGGTGGAGAGCGATGTTGTTGCCACTCGCCCAGAGGTGGATGCGCTCGAGTAGCCGCCCACCTTGCAGCCGCTGCACGTCGTCCTGGGTGTCGCGGACGGCGACGATTCCGTAGCCGGCGGCAGTCTTCACGTGTGTGTCGCGGGTTGCTGCAAGCCAGGCGTCATCGGTCGCTGCTCGTGATTGCGCAGGCAGCAGCTTTGCCAGTGCGGCAACGAGATCGGAGAGCCCGGCGGCATCGACGGTGATGCCGTCGCGTTGGCGTTGGATCTCGTCCGAGCTCTGGCGGAACCAGGCGTAGTTGCTCGCGCTCTGATCCGTGTCGGCGATCAGTGCCTCGGTCGCCTGCACGAGCATGTCGCCGACGTGCGAACGCTGGGCGGCGCGCGTGAACCAAACGAGCCGCGCGTCCGGTGTCACGCCGTTCGTGAGTTCCGCCATCGCGTTCAACGCTGCGATAGGTACGTCTTTACCTTGAACGTACGGATAGCGGTTCGTGTGCCGGCCCGGGATCTGCGCGTACAGACCGGATGCGCTCGCACTCGAGCGCGCCAGCTCGATCCGCGCGACGTGGCTCGAAGCGGAGCCGTTCGGCAGCAGGCTCACCCGCGGGGCGTAGCCGTTCGCCCGCGCGGCGAGGACGAGGTTCTCGAGCGCAGCGCCGAGGCCGACGTACTGCTCGCGGCGGAACGGGTCGGTTGCACCGGTCCAGCGCGCTCGATCCGCGTACAGGTCAATGCGACCGGATGCGACCCGGAACAGCCAGCCCTGGGCGTTGTGTGGGCTCGGGGCGAGGATCGCCGCACCCACCAGACGCAATAGTCCCGTCTGCTCGCGCCAACTCGACCACGGCGCGTACGCCGGACCGTCGCCGACTTGAAGCACGCCCTGGTCGTACGCCCGGTACCCGAGCGCCCCTGATCCGGCCACGAGGACCGTGCCGATGCCGAGGCCTGCCCGTCGCAGGAGAGTCCGTCGGCTGACACGACCGTCGAGCGGTGGTGCGATCGGGGGGTCCATTGCGTACTACCTCAACTCTGGCGTGGTGGGGCCGTTCAACGATCGCGTAGCCGCTCGTCTTACGCGTCGGTGCAAAGCCGTCGAGTCAGCGCGCTGTTCCCCGATGCTCCGTCTGCCGCTGCGCGGGACCGTGTCGTTGGCACGACACCGCGACTGTTGGAGGGACGGGTCTCGGATGAGATCTTCATATGTGATGAGCGCAATCGGCGTCGGCGCGGTGGGTGCCTACGTTGCCGTTGGAAGGACACGGCAGCTCATGTGGGGCGCCACCGGTTATGAGTCTGACGGTCGGCTTCGCGGCGATGAACTGATTGCGACGTCCGACCTCACCGCGACCCGCGCAATCGGCATTCGCGCCTCCGCTGACCAGGTCTGGCCGTGGATCGCCCAGCTCGGTCAGGGTCGTGGCGGCTTCTATAGCTACGACTTCCTGGAGAACGTGGTCGGTTGTGACATTCACAGCGCGGATCGGGTCGTGCCCGAGTGGCAAGACGTCAAGGTCGGCGATCAGGTCAGGTTCGCCCCCGAAGTCAGCCTTGTCGTTGCTCTGGTCGAGTACGGACGAACGCTCGTGCTCCGTGGTGGAGTGCCGCTCGGCAATGCACCGCCGCCCTATGACTTCACCTGGGCGTTCACGCTCCGAGACGAAGCAGACGGGACGACGCGGCTGCTCGTGCGGGAGCGATATGCGTACACGCGTCGGTGGGCATGGCTCATCGTCGAGCCCACCGAGGTGCTCAGTTTCGTGATGAGCCAGAAGATGCTTCGCGGGATCAAGCGGCGGGCCGAAACCGCAGCGGGCTCACTCGCCTCCGCCTCTGCTTGTTGCTGAGAGGCTCCGGACAGCGCGTGCGACGACCGTGTCTTCACGCGCGGTGACGACGTGAACGCGAACGCCGGAGGATGAGGCCGCGATCTCGGTGTCGCCGTGGGCACGTTCGTTGGCTTCCTCGTTGAGCGAGACGCCGAGGAACGCGAGCTGCCGGCAGACGGCAGACCGGACCGCGGCGGAGTGCTCGCCGACGCCGGCGGTGAAGGCGAGCGCGTCGAGCCCGCCGAGCGCGGTCGCCATCGCAGCGATCGCCTGTGCGATGCGATAGCAGTAGATGCCGAGGGCAAGCACGGCTTCCGGCGACGTGTCGGTCTCGAGCGTCGCTACGTCGCCGGTGCCGGCAAGCGCAGTCAGCCCGGACTCGTGCTCGAGCGCCTCGTCGAGCTCGTCCAGTGACACACCGTGGCGCAGAAGGAAGAGCAGCGCACCGGGATCGACCGAGCCGATGCGCGTCGCCATCGGGACGCCCTCGAGCGGCGTGAATCCCATCGTCGTGTCGACCGACCTGCCGTCGAGCACCGCCGTGACCGACGAGCCGCCGCCTAGATGGCAGACCACGAGCCGCGGGACCGCCACGCGCTCGGCAACCCACTGCACCGAGAGGCCGTGAAAGCCGAAGCGGTGCACGCCGCGCTCACGGAAGCGCGCGGGGAGGAGGTAGGTGCGAGCGACGTCGGGCAGTGTCCGGTGGAAGGCGGTGTCGAAGACGGCGACGTGTGGAACGTCCGGCAGCGCCTTGCGCGCAGCGGAGATCGCAGCGATCGCAGGCGCGTTATGCAACGGCGCCAGTTCGATCAGCGCGGTGAGGTCTGTGACGACGGCGTCGTCGATCAGCGTCGGCTCCGAGAACCGATCGCCGCCGTGCACGACGCGGTGTCCCACAACCTCGACTGCGGGTGCGTCGGCGAGCGATGCGACCGGCCGGGATACGTCGTCCGCGCCGACGACGCTCAGCTTGAGGCTCGTCGAGCCGGCGTTGACGACGAGGACGTCACCGTTCAGTAGGGCCACGTCCAGTCCCGGATCTCGGGATCGTCGTCGCCGTGCTCGCGGGTGTACGCCCGGGCGGCGAGCCGGCGCTCGACCATCTGCTGGCGCAGGTGCGCCGCGCGGTCCGCAAGGTCGGGCACACGGTCGATGACGTCGATCACGAGGTGGTACCGGTCGAGGTCGTTGAGCATGACCATGTCGAACGGGGTTGTGGTGGTCCCTTCTTCGATGTAGCCGCGAACGTGGATGTTGTCGTGGTTGGGCCGCCTATAGGTGAGACGGTGGATCAGCCACGGGTACCCGTGGTAGGCGAAGATGACCGGCTTGGTTGCGGTGAAGATGGCATCAAAATCGCGGTCGGCGAGCCCGTGGGGGTGCTCGGCTT
>JAYUEQ010000016.1:0-5374 GCA_043739205.1 Thermoleophilia bacterium | reverse complement strand
CGCGTGCCGCTGAAGCGCGCCGGCTTCCTGACGCGTGACGCACGCATCGTGGAGCGCAAGAAGGCCGGCCTGCACAAGGCGCGCAAGGCGCCGCAGTTCAGCAAGCGGTAACTCCGCTTCATGGCGAGGAAGTACTTCGGCACCGACGGGGTGCGCGGCGTCGTGGGCGAGTTCTTGACGCCCGAGTTCGTCGAGCGTCTCGGCCGCGCAGCGGCGACGTGGACCGGCGCATCGAAGGTGTTCATCGGCCGCGACACGCGCGCGTCCGGCCCTGAGCTCGAAGAGGCGTTTGCTCGCGGTGTGATCTCAGTCGGCGGCGACGCGATCCTCGGCGGCGTCCTTCCGACACCGGCGGTCGCCCTGCTCGCGCTCGATCTCGGCGTCGTCATCTCTGCGTCGCACAACCCGCCCGAGTACAACGGCGTCAAGTTCTTCGACGCGCACGGTCACAAGCTCTCCGATGCAAACGAGGAGCAGATCGAGGAGCTCCTGGTCGCCTCGCCGGGCGTCGACCAGGGAACGATCGAGCGGGTCGAGGTTGCGACGGACTCGTATCTCCAGCACATCCTCGAGCGCTTCGGCTCGGACCTGAACGGCCTCCGGATCGTCGTCGACTGCGCGAACGGCGCCTACTCCGGCCTCGCGCCCCACGCCTTCGAGCAGTGCGGCGCCGAGGTGCATGCGATCGGCGATGCGCCCGACGGAAACAACATCAACGTCGGCTGCGGGGCGACCGACCTCGAGCTCCTCCAGCAAACGGTCGTCGAGCGCGGTTACGACCTCGGCATCGCCTTCGACGGTGACGGAGACCGCATGCTCGCCGTCGACGAGACCGGCGAGGCGATCGACGGGGACCAGATCATCGCGATCCTCGCACTCGACCAGGAGGTCGAGCAGGTCGCCGTCACGGTGATGACGAACCTCGGTTTCCACGCACTGATGCGCGAACGCGGGATCACAGTGCACACGACCGACGTCGGCGATCGCTACGTGCTCGAAGCACTGCAGCGCGAGGGAGCGCTCCTCGGCGGCGAGCAGTCGGGCCACGTCATCTATCTCCGCGACCATGTGACCGGCGACGGCCTCGCCGCGGGACTCTTGCTCTGCGGCGCCTTGAAGGGCCGGAAGCTGAGCGAGGTGGCGGCCGTGATGTCGCGCTGGCCGCAGTGCAAGGAGAACGTCCGCGTCGAGCACCGTGAGCTCTCCCAGGCCGTACTGGACGAGGTGGCGCGGCTGAACCACGCGTGGGATGGCCAAGGCCGCGTTCTCGTGCGTCCATCAGGCACCGAGCCCCTGATTCGGGTACTCGCAGAGGCCGAAAACGCGGAGGTCGCTGCGGAGGCCTGTGCTAGCATCGCAGCGCTCGTCCGACGAGAGCTCGGCTAGCTCACCGTCCTGCCGCAGGGACGCGCCCGCAGCCGGGCTTTGGCGTTTTCAGGAGGCTTTTCGGGGGCAATTTCCGGTAATTCGCCGGTCAGAGAAGGAGGCTCCGAATGTGCGGGATCATCGGATACGTCGGTAGTCGGGCCTCGAGGCCGCTGCTCCTGCAGGGGCTCAAGCGCCTGGAATATCGCGGCTACGACTCGGCGGGGATCGCGCTCCTCGAAGAGGGGGGCCTCGAGTACGTGCGCGCCGTCGGGAACCTCCAGTTCTTGAAGGACGCTGCCGAGTCGAACATCTCTCAGTCGACGACCGGGCTTGGACACACCCGCTGGGCAACGCACGGCGGGGTCACCGAGGAGAACGCGCACCCGCTCACCGCGTGCGATGACCGAGCGATGGCGATCGTGCTCAACGGGATCGTCGAGAACTACCGCGAGCTACGCGAAGAGCTGCAGAAGGCCGGCCATCAGTTCACCTCGGAGACGGACGCCGAGGTCGTGGCGCACCTACTCGAGGACGCCTACGACGGCGACCTCGTCACGGCTGTGCGCACGGTCTACGGCCAGCTCGAGGGGCACTTCACGTTCGTCGTGATTCATCGCGACCACCCGAACCACCTCGTCGGCGTTCGGCACCAAACGCCGATGGTCGTCGGCCTTGGCGAGGGCGAGAACTTCCTCGCATCGAACCTGGCTGCGTTCCTCGCGGAAACGCGCCGCGTGCAGTTTCCGGACGACGGTGACGTTGCATCGATCACGCCGGAAGGGGTGGCGTTCGTCCGCGCCGACACCGGCGAGTCCGTCGAGCACGATGTAGTCGACGTCGACTGGGACGACGACGCGGCAGAGAGGTCGGGCTACGAGACGTTCATGCTCAAGGAGATCTTCGAGCAGCCCGAGGGCGTTGCAGAGACGATCGGTGACCGCGTTCGCCACGGCCACCTCGTCCTCGACGGCCTCGGCATGACGGAGGACGAGCTGCGCGACCTGAAGCGCATCGTCATCGTTGCCTGCGGCACTTCGTACCACGCAGGTGTCGTCGGCCGTTACGCGATCGAGGAGTGGGCGCGCGTGCCGGTCGAGCCGGACGTCGCGAGCGAGTGGATTTACCGCAACCCCGTTCTCGACCCGGGAACGCTCGTGATCGGCATCTCCCAGTCAGGGGAATCGCGCGACACGATCCAGGCGATGAAGCTCGCGCGCGAGCGCGGCGCCCGCACCGTTGCGATCACGAACATGATGGGCTCGCAGATCACGCGTGAGGTCGACTCGGTGCTCTACACGCGCACCGGGCTCGAAGTCGGCGTCGCCGCCTCGAAGACATTCACCGCGCAGATCGCGCTGCTGTTCCTGGTCGGCCTCAAGCTCGCGCAATGCCGCGGCACGATGCCGAAGGACGAGCAGGAGTTCATCATGGACGAGCTCTACGACCTGCCGAACAAGATGCAGCGCTTCCTCGACGACGATCACCCGATCGAGGACGTGGCGCAGCGGTACTTCAACGAGCCGTTCTTCCTCTACCTCGGGCGCCACATCGGCCTGCCCGTCGCGCTCGAAGGCGCGCTGAAGCTGAAGGAGATCTCGTACATCCCGACCGAGGCGTACTCGGCGGGCGAGATGAAGCACGGTCCGATCGCGCTGCTCGAGGAGGGCACGCCGGTCGTCGTCGTCGCGACGGCGACGCATGTCTACGACAAGATCGTCTCGAACATCCAGGAGACGCGGGCGCGCGGCGCACATGTGATCGCGATCGCGACGGACGGCAACGAAGACATCCAGCATCACGCCGACGACGTGATCTACGTGCCACAATCGCCCGCATTCCTGCAAGCGGCGCTCGCGATCTTGCCGCTGCAGCTCCTCGCCTACCGCATAGCCCGGCTACGTGGTCTGAACGTCGACCAGCCGCGCAACTTGGCGAAGACCGTCACGGTCGAGTAGCGAGCGCCCGGGGGCACGAGGCGCCACCCAAAACGGGGATGGCGGCCGTTGTCGGCGCTGCCAGCATGGGATGTGGAACGCTTACTGCGTGCGTTGCTCTCTCCTGTGACGGGGCGGCCGACCCGGGTGCCGCAGCCCTGGTAAGGCCGCCCCGTTTCAGTCTCTGCGCGACTACGCGGCGAGTTGATCGACGGAGACGACGTCGAGTGCCGTCTCCACGAACGCGCGAGCGGCCGGCGAGTGGTACCGATCGCGGTGCCGCGCGATCGAGATCATTCGCGGCGGCACGCGGTTCCCGAGCTCGATCACGGTGATCCGTGGATCGGAGGCATCGACCGTCAGTCGCGGCATGACGGCGCTGCCGATGCCGGCGGCGATCAAGCCCTGGACGGTGCCGTTGTCGTCGGTGCGGAACGTGAACTTCGTTTCGTAGCCGGCCGCTCGCATCGCGGACTCGAACGGGTCCATCGAGCGGCACGCGCGGAAGCCGATCAGCGGCTCGGCCGCGATCGCAGCCAGCGTCGGCGGGGTCTTCGCCTTCGAAAGCGGCGAGCCATTCGCGACCACGAGGACGTACGGATCGCGCAGCAGCTGGATCGTCTCGAGCGGCTTGTCGCCGAACGGCGGCAGTACGAACGCAACATCGAGTTCGCCGCGCTCGACCATGTCCGCGAGCTCGGCGTCGCTGTCGCGCTCCTCGAGCATCACTTCGATCTGCGGCCACTGGTCACGGAAGCGGCGCATGATTTCCGGGAGCAGGCGCGCACCGGCGGACTGGAATGTGCCGACGCGAAGGACCCCCGCCTCGCCACTACGCAGGGCGTGCAGGTCGGCCTGCGCCGCCTGGAGGCGCGCGACGATCGAGTCTGCGTGGCGGAGAAGCAGCTGGCCGGCCTCGGTCAGTGAGACGGCGCGCGGGCCGCCTGGGCGCTCGACGAGCTTCTCTCCGACGATCTTCTCGAGCATCTGGATCTGCTGGCTGATCGCCGACTGTGTGTAGCCGAGCTTTTCGGCGGCGCGGCCGAACGAGCCTTCCGAGGCGACCGCCTGGAGGGCGGCGAAATGTCGAAGCTCGACGCCGAGCCAGCTATCAGGTTCCATGATCAATACCAACGCTATCACGATTTGTGCTGATAGTCCCTGCAAGGCAAGCTATGCCCATGACTGCTTTCCTCACATTCATCGTGATCGTCGCGATCCTCGGGCTGTCGGTGCGCTACGGCGCCGACTCGCGCGTCGACCGCCCCGGCCGCCAGTTCTAAGAAGCGCGCTGACTCGAGCGGCGCTCAGACGTCGCGGAGGTACGCGTCCGATCCGTCGAGCCAGTCCTCGCGCGGCGGGCAGAAGATGTCCACGTCCAGCGTCTGCACCAGGGCCTCGGCCCGGTGTGGAAGGTTGGACGGGATGTGCAGCACCTCGCCCGCGTGCACGTCGATCACCTCCGACTCGTCGTCGCCGAGCCAGAAGCGCAGCGTTCCTTCGAGGATGTAGGTCAGCTGTTCGTTCTCGTGCGCATGCTTCGGCACGACGGCGCCCGCATCGAGGTAGACGTGCGCCAGCATCATCCGGTCGGTGGAAATCAGCCGCCGATGCAGATCGGGCTTGAGCGCCTCCTTCGGAAGGTCGTCCCAGCGGTAGTGCGTGGCGTTCACGGTTCTCCTCTCAGTTCGACGGGTATCTAGGAGGCGCTGGCCCGCCGTTGCCAGCGCTCGCCCCAGCCCTCGCGCGTGAGGGCTGAAATGATCGCTCGCCGGACGAGCCGTCCGTCCCGGGCGCGGCCGAGCAAGTGCACGCGCGACGGCGCATCGCCGAGTTGGATCTCGAAGCTTGTCTCGGGGCCGGGAAGGCTCCGCTCCTCGCGGACGACGTACTCGCCGCGGACATCGGGGCGCTCGCTCAGTCGCACATCCCAGGCGACGACCTTCGGCTCCGCCGACCAGGCGAGGACGAATGCATCGCCTCGTCGTTCCCTGCGAACTTCCATGTTCCCCGTGATCGTGGGTTTCGTGCGGAGGGCGAGCGGCCGGAGTTGCGGCTCCGGCGCCGGTGCA
>JAYUEQ010000015.1:0-17241 GCA_043739205.1 Thermoleophilia bacterium | reverse complement strand
CTTTACGAAAGCCGCCGCACACGTGGCGGTTTTCGCGTCTTGTAGGGCAGCGCGCGTGCGCACCGCACACCCTTAGTCAGGCTCCAGTCAGGTTTCGGCGCGCGCCACGGCTCCGACACGAGCCGCACGCGCTTGCAAGCGAGTCACACACACGGGCTCCACGTCAGCACGACGGTGGTGGTGCGTAGTGACCGGTCAAGTGTGCAACCCGGTCGAGAGCCGCCCACCTGGACGGCTGCATCGGAAGGTGGAGTTCCCGGGCGCCTGGACACTGGCGGCGACGACGGCCACAATGAGGGCTGCTAGCTCCATGACGAGATTCTTACGACCACCGCGGCTAACAAGCCAGAGCGGCGGATAGGGACGCCGTCGCATCCCTGCGTGCCCAGCACGTCGGCGCACTACGTAGACTCGCACGCCGGGGCGTCTAGTGATTGACCGCCGGCCTGGCTACCGTTTGGGGGTGGCTGGTCTTGAGGTGACGCGGATGACTGCGCTGTATCCCGCTGATGCGGTGGAGGCGGCGTTGGGTCGGATCTCGTCGCAGGGGTTGTGGCTGCTGCTGTCGCTCGACCAGTACGGGTGGCGGGCGGAGTACGACGCGATCCGCGTGGCCCTCGACGGGCGACCTGCGGATGCGGAGCACTACGCGAAGCATGCGCCGCTGATGGCACTGGGTCACCTGTTCGCGCTGACGGACAAGCTATGGCGGCTCGTGTACGGGATGCGCGCGCATCGGGCGGGCCGAGAGTTCCTGAACGTCGAAGATGGTTACCTGACTGGCGGCTACAAGTTCCATAAGAAGCTCGCCGAGCTGCAGACGATCACCGAGGAGGAATGGGCGACGCTACTCTCGCTTCCGTCAGAGACCGAAATCCGGGTCCGGCTCGTCGCAGTCGGGGCGAGCGAGGATGACATCGCGACCCGGATCGGTTTCGCGAAGGAGTTGCCGCGCCTGCTCGCGACGAACATGCGCGAGTTGAACCAGTACGTCGGCGAGGAGGAGACGATCACTGGGCCGCGTGAGACCACGTACAGCCTGCGCGGCCTCGACGGTCAGTATCGCCACGGGGCGCCGATCGTCTACCACGAGACCTCGCCGACCGACACCGGTTGGCGGGCCGTCGACGAGCGCACTGCCGACGACAACCGCGGCGACACCGTCGGCGTCGTGATGCTTCCGCCCGACGACGACGGCGCCGCGCTGATCAACCTTGTGAAGTACGACAGCGAGATGATCGACGGGCTGAAGAACGCCTCCGCGACGGTGGCCGCGCTCGTCAGCCGCCTTACGCGGGCTCATTTGATGTACCTCGCGCCGGGGCTTGTCACGGACCCGCTCGTCACGGTCGCCGACTACGACATCTGACAGATTTGACTGACGCACATGCAGAATCCCGGACCGGACACGCAGGACTTCATCGCGCGGCACCCGCTCGATAGGTACCTCGCGTAGTGCCTCTGCTGAGACCGTCGGTAGACCTCTGGCCGGTCCTTGGTCGCGTCCCTACCCGCGTTCTGCCGTCGAAGCTCCGAGACGGCGTGCGACTCCGAGCGGATTTCCGCGAGGAGCTTGACCGCGACTGGGGCCGGTTCGGGGGCGCCGCAGTTCCCGTTCGGCTTCGGGCTCTCGTACACGACGTTCGGGTTCTCGAAGCTCAAGGTGAAGAACGCCGACGACGGTGGTGTCGATGTGAGCTTCTCCGTCAAGAACACCGGGAGCTCACGGGCCGGAGCGTGCAGGTTCAGCGTCCGCCGGCGGGCCGACGTAGACCTGCGCCGCGTCGGCTCCGCTCGTGGTGCCTCCTACTGGTCGGACACGGCGCAGCAGTGGGTCCTCGACCCGAGTGGCAGGACGATGTGGGTCGGCGACGCCGACGCAACAGGGAGCCTGCCCTTGTCCACCACGCTCAAGGGTGGCAGCGGGGACATCTCGTGCTCCAACCAGCAGTTCAATGCGACCACGATCAACGGCAATCTGACCGTGCCGCAAGGTGCGTGGTGTGACCTCGTCGACGTGACCGTGAAGGGCAACGTCCAGTTGCAGCGGGCAGCAGGCATCAGGATCCAGAACGTCACGATCACCGGCAACCTGCAGGCGGAGAACACGGCCGGCGCTGCAGATCCGCTGAGTGCAAACGTGAACATCATCTGCAACAGCACGATTGCCGGGAACGTCGAGATCCACAACAGCGCGAGCGGCGCTCCGTGGAACATTGGCGGTTGTGGCGCGAACACGATCGGCGGCAACGTCCACTTCCACAACAACGACGCGAACGGAAACACGATCGCGGCTAACACGGTCCAGGGGAACCTTCAGTGCGAACAGAACGGCACGCTGGGCGGAAGCGGAAACACCGTCGTCGGCAAGAACCAATGCCCCGGCGTTCACTAGCCGCGGGCTGAACGCAGAGCGGGGTGGATGGTGCCTGACTCGGGCCATCCACCCCCCTGAGTCAGGCGCTAATCGGTTCTTCCGCCTGGAGTCTCTTTTCGGGAGGCGCGAGCAGCGTCGCGAGCCGTGCCAGAGCGTCGAAGGTGCGGCTCTTGATCGTTCCGACCGGGACGCCACAGCGCACTGCGATCTGCGACTGGCTGAGCCCACCCCAGTACGCGAGCTCGATCACTTGCTGGTGAACGGGGCTGAGGCGCGCGAGTGCCAGGCGAACCCGCCGGCGGTCGACCTGCACGATCAGCAGTTCCTCCGCTGTATAGGAGGCCGGGTCGGGCACCGGCAGGGTTTCATCGGCCGTGTGGTGCCGCGCCTCGCGGCGGGCGAGATCGACTGCGCGCCGGTGGACGAGGACGCACAGCCACGTCCGGACCTGGGCACGGGCGGGGTCGAAGCGGCTCGCCGTCTTCCACAGATCGAGGAACGCGTCCTGAACCGCCTCCTCGGCGAGCGCCGGGTTCCTCAGCACGTCCGCCGCACGATGGCGGCAGAGCTCGGCGTGGCGGTCGTGCAACTCGGCCAGTGCGCGCTCATCGCCGGCCGAGCAGCGCTCGAGGAGGGCCAGGTCACTCCCCCTTGTCTCATTTTTGTCCATATGTGGTAGAGCCGGGTAGAGCAGCGGGCGTTACAGTCCTGCCGCCGCCTACCGCCGTCGTCCCCACGTCACTCGAGCCTTCAGCCACCTCCATCCTTGCCGCCTCGGAGGAACGGCGGCTGGTCGAGGCCCTCCGGACGGGGGAGCAGTCGGCGTTCGAAAAGCTCGTCGACGTGTACGGGGCGTCGATGCTCCGGGTCGCGACGGCCTACGTCCGGACGCACACCGTCGCCGAGGAAGTCGTCCAGGACACCTGGGTCCAGATCCTCCGCTCGATCGACGGGTTCGAAGGGCGCTCGTCGTTGCGTACATGGATGTTCGTCATTCTTGGGAACTGCGCGCGGAAGCGCGCCGAACGCGAAGGACGGTACGTCTCGTTCACCGAGCACGGCGACCAGCAGGAGGAACCTGCGGTCGATCCCGCACGATTCTTCCCCGCCACGCACCCCCGCTGGGGAGGCATGTGGACGACGCTCGTCGACGGCTGGGAGGAGCTACCCGACGAGGTTCTGATCTCCGGGGAGGCGCGCGCAAGAATTACCGAAGCGATCGAGGCGTTACCGCCGAACTATGCGACCGTGTTCACACTTCGCGACATCGAGGGCTGGGAGGGGAGCGACGTCTGCGCGCTCCTCGGCATTTCCCCCGAGAACCAGCGCGTGCTGCTGCACCGTGCTCGCGCGCGGATCAGAGCGGCGGTCGAAGAGTATTTTGAGCGGAGCCCAGAATGAGCGACATCAACACGTGCCAGCAGATCGTTGAACTCGTGACCGAGTACCTCGAAGGAGGGCTCGCAACCTCCGACCGCGTCGCCTTCGAGCGCCACGTCGCGATCTGTCCGCCGTGCCGCGGGTACCTGTCCCAGATTCGTTGGGTCACCCGCGTGGCCGGCAGGTTCCGCGCGGATGACCTTCCAGAGAACATGCGCGGTGACCTCCTGAGTGCCTTCGCGGAGTGGAAGCAGGGGCGTTCCGCGACGTGATGGCGTACAAGTTCCTCGGGCCTGGACGGATCGGCCTCTTCAGCGACTTCGCGTGGCCGAGCCCCGGCGTCTGGGTGGAGACACACCAGTCCGTGGTGGACTGCGTCGTCGGCGTGCACGCGTTGCGCGTCGAGCATCTCCTCGAATGGATCGACGACGAGCTCTGGGAAGTCGAGCTCGGCGGTGAGATCACGGAGCGGGACGGCATGCTCGTTGCCGAGCGTGGACGGCTCAAAGCGCAGGTCGGAGCATGGGATGCCGCCGCGGCCCGCGTGTTTGCCGACGATTGCGCTCGTCGAGCGGCGGAGGTCGCCGCAGATGCGTTGCGGCGCGCCGGTCTCGACGCCCACGCGGTTGCGCTTGCGCAGGCCGACGGGCTGGACTCGGTGCGGGATGCATCCGTTTTGGCACTTGCCGCGACGGAGGACGCAGGAGTGACAGAGGTGGTCTCGTTCGCCGCCGACATGGTCTCGCTCGTCGGAGGCGGTCGCCCGGAGACCTGGGGCCCGCCCTCGACCACAGCCTCGGTCGTGCAATCGCCCGGAGCGGTGGCCGCGAACGCGGGCTTCGTCGCGGCGCACGCCGTCGGCCGCGCAGCGGTCAACGCTGCGGGCTCGGAGGACGCGTACGGCGGCGGGTTCGCGGCCGAGCGCGCGCGCCAGTTGGCGTGGTTCCAGGCGCTGTTGGCCTAGGCCGCGGCTGCGCGCACGCATTCGAGCGAAAGCCGCGAAGGCCCCCTACGATGCCCGGAGCCTTCGAAAGCGAGGAGGCTGTCCATTGAAGGGGGAGCTCTTGCTCAAGCTGAATGCACGTCTGTGGTGTGCGGCCGCCGTCGTAGCCGCGGTGTCGGTTGTGTTTGCGACATCTGCCGGCGCCGTCGGTTCGGACGTCTACAACGCGACACCGAGCCCGCTGCCGCCGAACGTCGCGAGCCTTGGCTTCGAGGCGACGTCGACGTCCGAGTTCGGCGACCACGTGAGTCTCGCCGGGACGAATCGTGTGCTCAACAGCGTCACGGTGACGATGAGCGACTGGGCCTTGTATTCGGACTATGCGACCGATGCACGCTACACAGGCAACAGCACGACCTGGACGCACCCGATCACCGTCAACGTCTACAGCGGTCATCTCGGCGCCGGCGGCGTGCCCGACACGCTGCTCGCGACGAAGACGCAGACCGTCACGATCCCGTGGCGTCCGGCCGCAACCCCGACCTGCGGGACCGCTTGGAAGGCCGGCGACGGGCAGTGTTACAACGGCATCGCCTTCAACGCCACGTTCGATCTCAGCGGCCTGAACGTCACGCTGCCGAACGACGTGATCGTCAGCGTCGCCTACAACACGGCGGACTACGGCGCTGCGCCGATCCACATGGCAGGGCCGTACAACTCGCTCAATGTCGGGGTGCCAACGAGCCAGACCGTTGCGACGGGCAGTGACGTGGACACCGGCTCCGTGTTCTGGAACACCTCGTTCGCGGGCTTCTACGCCGACGGCGGCACGGCCGGCGTCGGCACGTTCCGCGAGGACACGAACTGGGCGCCGAACGGCACGGTTGCGCTCGAGATCACCGCGTCCGCGGCACCGGTCGCACCGCCGACCAGCAAGGATCAGTGCAAGGACGGCGGTTGGACGGCCTTCAACAACCCGTCCGTCGGTAGCCAGGGTGCGTGCGTGAGCTTCGTCCAGAGCCACCAGCACTAACCCCGAGTACGTCAGACGCGGACGGAGAGGCCCCGGAGACGGGGCCTCTCCTGACTCACAGTCCCCCGTTCGAGGGATGCCCGACCACCCGGATCCCCGACGTGAAGCGCCGATAGGGAAGGTGATGCTGGACTCCTTGCTTCTCTCCGACCCGGTCTCGAACCGCGTCCCCGTGTTGCTCGTGGCGGATGACGACGAGGACATCCTCACCCTCGTCCAGTTGCGTCTTTCACGTTCCGGCTTCGAAGTGATCGTCGCCCGTGACGGTGAAGAGGCGTTGCGGCTCGCACAGGAGCGGCACCCCGATCTTGCAGTCCTCGACTGGATGATGCCGAAGGCGTCAGGCCTCGAGGTACTGCGCGCGATCCGCGCAGACAGCGCGACCGCGGACATTCCCGTCGTGCTGCTGACCGCGCGCGCCAGCGAGTCGGATGTGCAGGAAGGGCTCGATGCAGGCGCTGTCGACTACATCGCCAAGCCGTTCAGCCCGCAGGAGCTCGCGGCCCGCGTCCACGACATTCTCGGCGCGTGACCTCGGCCAACACCCGTAGCCGCGTCGCGAGTGCGGCCGCGGCACGCGAGCTGGCAGAGCGCTTTGATCTACCGTTCGTCGACCTGCGAGTGGTCGGGGTCGTTCGCGCCGCGGCCGAAGCGATCGACGCGCGGACGCTCGTGCGCGCCAACGCCGTGCCCTACGCCTTCGACGGGGAACGGCTGCTCGTCGCGATCGCCGACCCGGCCAACGTGCAGTCCGTCGACGAGTTGCGCATTGCCACGCGCCGCGAGATCGGCTTTGCCGTGACGGCGCGCGAGGACATCGAAGTCGAGCTGCGCAACCTCGAACGCCAGGCCGAGGCCACTCGGCGCCAGGAAGTCACCGAAGACGAAGACTTCTCCTACGAGGATGAGGATGTCGACGCAGACGAAGATGGCGACTCGGGCCCTTTGGTCAAGCTCGTCAACTCGATCGTGTGGCAGGCGGTCGAAGACCGCGCCAGCGACGTCCACTTCTTGCCGCAACCAGATGGCTTGCTCGTTCGCCTGCGCGTGGACGGTGTGCTCCGCGAGTTGGAGCGCATCCCGCGCCAGCGCGCGCTCGCCGTCGTCTCGCGGATCAAGGTCCTCGCGAAGCTCGACATTGCGGAGCACCGAAGGCCGCAGGACGGTCGGATCTCCCTGCGGCTGAAAGACGGCCGTCAAGTCGACATCCGCGTCTCCATTCTCCCGTCGGTCGAGGGCGAGGGCGCGATCCTCCGCCTGCTCGACAAGTCCCAGGAGCCGCCGACCCTGACGGAGATCGGGCTCTCCTTCCCGATGCAGATGGCGCTCGAGCAGGTGCTGACGCGCCCGACGGGTGCGCTGCTCGTGACCGGGCCGACAGGCTCCGGAAAATCGACGACGTTGTATGCGGCACTCGCCGACCTTGCGCGTCCCGAGATCAACGCGATCACGATCGAGGACCCCGTCGAGTACCGCCTGAGCGGCATCTACCAGCTTCAGGTCAACGACAAGATCGACTTCGACTTTGCGAAGGCGCTGCGCTCGGTCCTGCGCAGCGACCCGGATGTCGTGATGGTCGGCGAGATTCGCGATCGTGAGACCGCGGAGATCTCCATGCGCGCCGCGCTGACCGGGCACTTCGTTCTTTCGACACTGCACACAAACGACGCGCCGAGTGCAATCACGCGCTTGACCGAGATGGGCGTCGAGCCGTTCGTCGTTGCCTCAGGCGTTACTGCAGTCCTCGCGCAGCGCCTCGCGCGCCGCCTCTGCGAGCACTGTCGGGAGCCCTACCAGCCGACGGCCGATGAGCTTGTAAAGATCGGCCTCGACGCGTCCGTTGAGCGGCTCTGGCGTCCCGGCTCGTGCGATCGCTGTACGCGCGGCTACCGCGGCCGCGTCGGTGTCTTCCAGTTCCTCGTGATGACCGAAGAGGTCTGCAGGCTCGCAGCGCGCGAGGCGCCGACCCACGAGATCGAGGCCGCCGCGGCAGCTGCCGGTATGCGCACGCTGCTCGAGGACGGCGTCGAAAAGGTAATCAAGGGCCTCACCACGGTCGACGAGCTCCGCCGCATCCTCATCTAGCTCTACTGTCCCAAATGGACATGCGGCGGCCTGCGGTCATCCTGCTGGTGCTCGGCCTTGCGTTGCTCGCGGCCGGCGTCGCCCTGTCCGAGACCGATCACCGGTCGCCCTGCCACTCGGCGCACAGTTGTCCGTCGGACCATCACAGCTACGTCTGGTTCGACGCGTCCGGGCAGGGTTGGGACTGCGCGAAGGTCGGTGCGCCCGAGGTGAGCGCCTCCGACACCCAGCGCATCTACCAAGGCGGGCTCGCGTACGAATGCCACCGCGCGGGCGGCGCGCAAACGCCGACGTGTGGTGTCGAGGCGTGGGCGGTCAAGACGCTGAGTGACGGGGCCGCGCTCGAGGTCGACCTGCGCCCACAGGCGACGACCGTCGGTGCGCTTACTGCGCTGCGCCCACCGGGCAACCTCGGCACGCGTATGCCCGGCGCGGAGATGCGCACGTGGCGGATCCGCGTTCGGCTGCTCTGGCAGAAACTGGAAGGCGATTCGGATGTGCATCTCGTAGTGGCCGATCTCGCGACGGGACGGACGATGATCGCCGAGCTTCCGAGCGCGGCGTGCGTCGGCGCCGCCGCCGGGCCTCGCGCCGAGATGGCAGCGGCGCGCACCGCGCTCGCACGCGCGTGCGGGCCACCGACCACCTCGTTCACCCGCCTCTCGGGGACCGCGACGATCGACGGAGTCGCGTTCTTCGACTTTCCGCATGGACAGCGCGGCGCGGCTGCGAACCACGTCGAGCTGCACCCCGTACTGAGGTTCAGTCCGGGTCCGGGACGCTGTTGAGGTAGTTCGCGTGCAGGACGTGCAGGGCGTCGGCGAGGTCGGGCGAGGTCAGTGCGTCCTTGTGCAGGTAGCCGACCGCGCCCGCGTCCTCTGCTCGTGCGACGTCACCGTACTCGTCGGAGCCGGTGTAGATCACGACGTGCTGCCCCGGTTCGCGCGCGTGGATTGCGCGCGTCGCGGCGATGCCGTCGCGGCCGGGCATGCCGATGTCCATCAGCACGATGTCGGGCCCGTGCTCCTCGCAGAGGGCCACGGCACCGTCACCAGTCGTTGCGCGGCCCAGCACGACGAACCGGCCGTCGCCGGTGAGGATCGTGCTGACCAGCTCGGCCAGCCCGTCGTCGTCTTCGGCGAGCAGGATGCGGAGTGGGTTCTTGATCACGAAGGGGAGAGACTGACATACCCGCCCGTAGGATGCGCCGATGATCATCGACGGGCACAACGACCTCGTCCTCCACCGCTGGCGGGGTGAGCCGACCCTGCACCTCGATCTCGATACGGCGCGCGAGGCCGGGTTTTCGGGCGGCTTCTTCGCCCTGTACGTGCCGTCGCCGAAGCTGCCCGATCCCGACGAGATCCCGTACGCGGTACCGCTGCCGGAGCCGATCCCGCAGGAGGAGGCGGCCCGAATTGCGGAGGAGCTGTTTGCGCAGCTCTGTGAGCTGCCGGTTGTCCGCGCGACCTCGGTTGATGACTTCCGCGATGGGCAGGTGACGGCGATCGTGCACATGGAGGGCGCCGACCCGCTCGCGCCCGACCTCTCGGACCTCGAGCGCTGGTACGACCGTGGGCTCCGCTCCGTGGGTCTCGTGTGGTCGCGGCCAAATGCATTTGCAGAAGGCGTGCCGTTCCGCTTCCCATCCTCGCCCGATACCGGCCCGGGCCTGACGGATGCCGGCCACGCGCTCGTGCACGCATGCAACCGGCTGGGGATCCTCGTCGATCTCTCACATCTGAACGAGGCGGGCTTCTGGGACGTACAGCGCATTTCGAGCGCGCCGCTCGTTGCGACACACTCCAACGCGCACGCTCTCTGCGCGGCATCGCGCAATCTCACGGACCTGCAGCTCGACGCGGTGCGCGAGTCAGGCGGCGTCGTCGGTGTGAACTTCGCTGTCGGATTTCTGCGCGAGGACGGCGACAACGACGCGGCAACGCCGATCACCGAGATCGTGCGGCACATCGACTACCTCGTCGAGCGGATGGGCATCGACCATGTCGCATTCGGCTCGGATTTCGATGGTGCCACGATCCCGGAGGAGCTCGGCGGTGTCGCCGGGCTTCCGAAATTGATCGATGCGCTAAGGGATGCCGGCTACGACGAGGCGGCGATCGCGAAGCTCACGCACGAAAACTGGCTGCGCGTGCTCGCCGCGACCTGGCGCTAGGGACGGCGCGCGAAGAACCCGCGTGCCTTGAAGATCAGTACGCGTTCGCCGTCCTGGTTGAACGCTTCATTCGTGGTGAACACCGTGCCGCGGTTCGGGTTCGTCTCGGACGGCCGCACATCGGTGATCGTCGATCGGCCGACGAGCCGATCGCCGGGCCGCACGGGCGCCGTCCAGCGGAGCTCCTCGATACCGGGCGAGCCGAGCGACGCGGAGTCGAGGAGGATGTCCCGGACGAACATTCCCATGAAGAGTGCGGCCGTATGCCAACCGCTTGCGATCAGCCCGCCGAACGGGCTCGATTTCGCCGCCTCCGGGTCGATGTGGAACGGCTGCGGGTCGTAGCGTGTTGCAAACTCGACGATCTCGTCCTCGGTCACGTCGACCGGGCCGACCTCGGTGACCTCGCCGATCTTGAAGTCTTCGAAGTAACGCATCGGTCTGGACGCTATCGATACCGTGGGGTGATGCGCACCCGGAAGCTTGGACCGCTCGAGGTGACTGTCGTCGGCCTTGGTTGCAACAACTTCGGCAGCCGGATCGACGAGGACGCGACGCGGGCGGTCGTCGACGCGGCGCTCGCTGCCGGTGTCACCTTCTTCGACACAGCAGACATCTACGGCAACAGCGGTGGTAGCGAAGACGTTCTCGGCCGCGTGCTCGACGGCCGTCGCGACCAGATCGTGCTCGCCACCAAGTTCGGTAAGCCGATGGGTGACGACGCGACGCACCGCGGCTCGCGCGACTACATCCTGCGCGCGCTCGATGCCTCGCTGCGGCGTCTACAGACCGATGTGATCGATCTGTACCAACAGCACGAGGAGGATCCCGATACGCCGCTCGAGGAGACGATCGGCACCCTCGACGAGCTCGTCGAGCAGGGAGCGATCCGCGCGTACGGGACGTCGAACTACGAGCCCGCGACCATCGAGCGCGCGAAAGCGATCGCCGGCCCGGGTTATGTCTCCGAGCAGAGCGAGTACTCGTGGCTCACACGCGACGCCGAGCACGAACTGTTGCCGACGTGCGAGCGCCTCGGGCTCGGGTTCATCCCGTTCTTCCCGCTCGCGAGCGGGCTCCTGACCGGCAAGGTGACGCGCGAGCATCCTCCTGCCGAAGGGACTCGCCTCCATGGCCGCGAGGTCAGCAGCGACCGCCTCGACGAGGTGGAGAACCTGCGCGCATGGGCGGAAGCGCACGGCGTGTCGCTGCTCGAGGTTGCGATCGGCGGCCTGCTGGCGGTCGAACCGGTCGTCTCGGTGATCGCAGGCGCGACGAAACCCGAGCAAGTGCGGGCGAATGCCGCCGCCGGTGCGTGGGAACCGACGGCTGACGAGCTGTCCGAGCTCCTCGCGCTCTAGAGGTTCCCACAGACGACGTCGCGCGGCGTCCACACGGCGATCACGCCGTCGCGGTTGCGCAGCTCGGCGACTGTCACGTTACGCACGACGCCGACGGGCGCGCCGAGGTCGCGGTCGAGCGGCAGCTCGGCGTCTGCGGGCGTAGGGTCCGCCGGGTCGAACGACGTCCCGACATGGTTGTAGAAGACGCCGCAGCTCAGGACTGTGTGCGCCGAGTGTCGCCGATACAGGCGGTAGTGCACTGGGCCTCCCACAAGCGGCTCGGTCAAGGCGATGCGGACGACCACGTTGGGGCCGCGCTGCGTGAACACGACGCGCCCCGCATCGGTTGTCCCGCGTGAGTAGTCGTCGAGGTGAACCGTTAGGTGCGAGAACGGCGTGGCGACGAGCAGCGTCAGCAGCGCTCCAAAGAACATCGGCCGACTGTAATCGACAGAGCGCGGGGATCAACCGGTGTCTGACACCGTTGCGGCACTCGGCCGCGCGTCGTCCCTCGAAGAGGTGTCAGACACCGGTTCGAGGTTCGGAGGCTTCTCTCGGTTCGACGCGGTGTCAGACACCAATCAGTCGATCTTCATCGCGACGTGCTTGAGCTGGGTGTACTCCTCCATCGAGTAGATCGACATGTCCTTGCCGTAGCCAGACGACTTGTAGCCGCCGTGCGGCATCTCGGACGTGATCGGGACGAGGTGGTCGTTCACCCAGACGGTGCCGAACTGCAACCGCTTCGCGGCGTTCAGCGCGCGGCCCACGTCGCGCGTCCAGACGGATGCAGCGAGCCCATAGCGCACGCCGTTTGCCCACTCGATCGCCTGGCTGTCATCGGCGAAGCGTTGCACCGTGATCACCGGACCGAACACTTCGTTCTGGACGATCTCGTCGTCTTGCTTCACGTCGGTGACGATCGTCGGGTTCACGAAGTAGCCGTTGCTGTTGTTCGTCCCTCCGCCGGTCAGCACGGTGGCGCCCTTGGCACGGTCGAGGAAGCCGAGGATCCGCTGTTGCTGGTCCTGCGAGATCACAGGGCCCATCTCGACGTCGTCGCCGTCGGCGGGATCGCCGACCTTGAGGCTCTCGATCGCCGGCACGAGCGCTTCGAGCAGCGCGTCGTAGATCTTCGGCCCGGCGATGATGCGCGAGCCGGCCGTGCAGTCCTGGCCGGAGTTCCAGTAGCCCGCGATCTTGATGCCTTCCGCTACCTGATCGGGATCCGCGTCGTCGAAGACGACCATCGGCGCCTTGCCGCCGAGCTCGAGGTGCACACGCTTGAGCGTGTCGGCGGCGTTCTTCGCGATCAGCTTGCCAGTCGCGACGTCGCCGGTCAGCGAGACGAGGCTGATGTCGGGATGCGCGACAAGCCGCTGTCCGGTCGGCACACCATCACCCGTCACGACCTGCAGCACGCCTTCGGGGATCACGTCCTTCGCCAGCTCGACGAAGCGCAGCAGCGAGAGCGGCGTCTGCTCCGCGGGCTTGAGGATCTGGACGTTGCCCGCGGCCAGCCCTGGGCCCATCTTCCAGACCGCCATCATCAGCGGGTAGTTCCACGGGCAGATGCCGGCGACGATGCCGAGCGGCTCGCGGCGGATCATCGAGGTGTAGCCCTTGACGTACTCGCCGGCGGACTTGCCCTCGAGGTTGCGCGCCGCACCTGCAAAGAAGCGAAGGTTGTCGGCGGAGAACGGCATCTCGTCGCGCGAGACCATCAGGGGCTTGCCGACGTTGCGCGATTCGATCTGCGCGAGCTCCTCGGCGTTGTCCTCGAGGATCTGCGCGAGCTTGTAGAGCAGCTCGGAGCGCTCCTTCGGCGTCGCGTCGAGCCACTCGGGCAGCGCCTGCTTCGCGCGCTCGACGACGGCGTCGACCTCGTCGGCGGTCATGTTCGGCACGGCGCCGATCGTCTCGGCCGTTGCGGGGTTGATCACGTCGATGGTTGCCATGTGAGTCAGTCTCCTATTCGGTGCGCAGGATCCCGCTCTCGCGGGTGAGGCGCTGAGCGAGGGCGACGGGGATGATGGTGACAGCGAGAATAAGGAACACGACGACGTTGACCTGCGGCAGTTGCTGGCCAAGCCGGATCTGGCCGAAGATCCAGATGGGCAGTGTGTTCTGCGCACCGGCGGTGAACGTGGTGACGATCACCTCGTCGAAGGAGAGCGCGAAGGCGAGCAGGCCGCCCGAGATCAGGGCTGTCGAGATCGTCGGAAAGGTGACGTAGCGGAACGTCTGGAAGCCGTCCGCGCCCAGGTCCATCGACGCCTCGGTCAGCGAGCCCGGTACGCGTCGCAGGCGTGCGATCACGTTGTTGTGGACCACCACGACGCAGAACGTCGCATGTCCGATCACGATCGTCCAGAGCCCGAAGTTGAACTTCCAGAACGCGAAGTAGGAATTCAACGCCATGCCGGTGATGATCCCGGGGAGGGCGATCGGCAGGACGAGCAGAAACGAGATCGCCTCACGGCCGAAGAAGCGGAAACGGTGGACGCCGAACGACGCGGCGGTCCCGAGCACGAGCGCGATCGTCGTGGCGAGCGCAGCCGCCTTCAGCGAGAGCCACAACGCCTGCTGCAGGTCGCCGTTGTGGATCGCCGGTGAGAACCACTTCGTCGTGAGCCCGGCGATCGGCCAGCTCTGCACGTTCGAGGAGTTGAACGCGTAGAGGCAGATGATCGCGATCGGCACGTAGAGGAACGCGAGCGCGAGTGCGACCCAGATCCCGAGCGCGATGCGGGTGGCGCGACTCTCCATCGTCAGAGCGCATCGAACGCGCCGAGCCTGCGCGCGATCAGGAGGTAGACGCCCATCACGCCGAGCGGCACGACCGCGAACGCTGCCGCGAACGGCAGATTCGAGGACTGGTTGACCGCGTCGTAGACGACGTTGCCGATGAACTGCGACGACGAGCCGCCGATCAGCACGGGTGTGATGTAGTCGCCGAGTGTGAGCGAGAAGGTGAAGATCGAGCCGGCTACGACGCCGGGGAGCGCGAGCGGCAGGATCACCGCGCGCAGTGTCCGGAAGCCCTTGGCGCCGAGATCGCGCGACGCTTCGATGTAGGAGTGGGGGATGCGTTCGAGCGCGGCGTAGACGGGCAGGATCATGAAGGGCAGCCAGATATAGGAGAACACGATCCACATCGCGGTGTTCGTGTAGGCGATGTTGGCCGACGGCAGCCCGAGCTTGGCGAGCGACCAGTTGAGTAGGCCGTTCGAGTTGAGGATCAGCCGCCACGAATAGACACGCGCGAGATACGAGGCCCAGAGCGGTAGGAGCACGAGCACGAAGAGCACCGCCCGCACGCGCGGGGTCGCAACGCGCGCCATGTAGTAGGCGAACGGGAACGCGATGATCGCGTCGGTGACGGTCACGGCGGCCGCAATCGAGATCGTGCGCAGCGCGACGGTGTGGTAGATGCTGCCGTTCCAGAGCTCGCGGAAGTTGTCGAGCGTCCAGTGGTGGATCGTCAGGCCAGTGAAGGAGTCGACGCTCCAGAACGCCGACACGAACAGCGCAACGAGCGCGGCGATATACACCGCGAGAAACGCGCCGGCCGGCGGCAGGAGCAGCGACAACCCCTTCAGGAAGGGGTGGCGCCAGAGCGCGCCGCCAAGACGGCGGCGCGCTCCGACTCCCGTGTTCAGCCCTTCAGGGCGGTCCACGCTTGCTGCCACTTGGTGTAGTCCATGCAGTTCTTCTGGCCGTTGCCGCAATCTGCAATCGGCGTCTTCCAGAAGGGGATCTGCTTGAAGTACTGGAGCGGCGCGTTCGCGTGGTACTGCGCGCACGAGCCCTTGGACAGGGTGTCCATGATCGCGCACGACTTCGAGTTGACAGGCGTCTCACCGAAGTAGATCGCCTGCTGAGCCTGGACCTTCGGCGTGGAGATCCACGCCAGCCAGTTGTAGGCACAGTCGAGGTTCTTCGACTTCGCCGAGACCATCCACGTGTCGAGCCAGCCCGTCGCGCCTTCCTTCGGAACGATGTCCTTGACCGGCGCCTTGGCGGCGATCAGCGTGTTCGTCTGGTACGGCCACGACGCGCCGATCACGGCATCGCCGTTCTTGAACAGGTCGATCTCGTCCGAGGCGAGCGCCCAGTACTTCTTGATCAACGGCTTCTGCTTCTTCAGCAGGCTGATCGCCGCATTGAACTGGGTGGTGTTCAGCTCGTACGGATCTTTGATGCCGAGCGACGGCTGCGTCTTCAGCAAGTACAGCGCCGCGTCGGCGATCTGGATCGGGTTGTCCGGGACGGTGACCTTGCCCTTGTACTTCGGGTCGTAGATCGAAGACCACGACGTCGGAGCGGGCTTCACCTTCTGCGTGTTGTAGAGCAGCGTGTTCGGCCCCCACTGCAGCGAGATGCCGTAGTGCTTGCCGCCGATCGTGTTGTTCGGCGGGGACTGGAACGCCTTCCCGAAGTTCTTGAAGTCCGGGATCTTCGACGGGTCAACGGTCTGAACGTCCTTCCCGTAGATCAGCCGAAGGGATGCGTCACCCGACGCCGAGACCATGTCGTACTGACCTCCGCCACCGGAGCGCATCAGCGTGACCATCTCGTCGGAAGAGCCCGCGTACTTCGCGTGCACGACGCAACCCGTGCTCTTCGTGAACGGCTTCACCCATTGAGGCTGGGTGTAGCCCTCCCAAGCGATCATGTTGAGCGTGCCGCCGTGCTGGGCTGTCACGCCGGCCGCGGGGAACGCAAGGCAGACCGTGAGGGTCGCCATGAGCGCCCACATGCTCTTCGTCATTTGACCTCCTGCTCGACTGTTACGGGGGGTTGGATCTCATACGCGTCCGCGTCCTGCCAGCTGACGTGCACGCGCGCGCCGGGCTCGAGCGCCGAGCTGTCGTTCTGCTTGACGATCGTGAGCCGCTCGCCGGCCTCGGTGTCGACGAGGATGCGGGTGAACGCGCCGACGAACACCACGTCGGCCACGGTCCCCGGCTCACCGTGACCATTCAGCTCGATGCGCTCGGGGCGGACGGAGAAGCGGCGCCCGCCGCGCTCAAGGATGTTCGAGGTGCCGACGAAGCCGGCGACGAACTCGGTCGCGGGACGCGCGTAGACGTCGGTCGGCGAGCCGACCTGTTCGATGCGGCCCTCGTTGAAGACCGCGACGTGGTCGCTCATCGTCAGCGCTTCCTCCTGGTCGTGCGTGACGTAGATGAACGTCATGCCGAGGTCGCGTTGCAGCGCCTTCAGGAAGACCTGCATCTCCTGGCGAAGCTTCAGGTCGAGTGCGCCGAGCGGCTCGTCGAGCAGCAGCACCTTCGGCTGGTTGACGATCGAGCGCGCGAGCGCGACGCGCTGCCGCTGGCCGCCGGAGAGCTGCACCGGCTTGCGGTCGCCGTAGCTGTCGAGGCGCACCATCTTCAACACCTCGGCGACCTGGGCTGCGCGCTCGCGGCGTGGAACGCCTTTCACCTTCAATCCGTAGCCGACGTTCTCGGCAACGGTCATGTGCGGGAAGAGCGCGTAGTCCTGGAAGACGGTGTTGACGTCGCGTGCGTAGGGCGGTTGCTGTGTGATGTCGGCGCCACCGAGCGTCACTCGCCCTGCGTCGGGGCGCTCGAAGCCCGCGATCACGCGCAGAGTCGTCGTCTTGCCGGAGCCCGACGGGCCGAGGAGCGTGAAGAACTCGCCGTCGGCAACGTTCAGGTCGACGTCCGCGACGGCGACCACATCGCCGTACGTCTTGCGGATTCCCTCGCAGAGAACTTCAGCCGACAAGCAAGCCCTCGAGGATGTCGAGCCCGCGCTCGAGCTCCTCGTCGCCGATCGCGAACGGGACGAGGATGCGGATCACGTTGCCGTAGATGCCGCACGAGAGGAGCATCAGGCCCTGCTCGCGCGCCTGGCTCGTGATGCGTGCGGTCT
>JAYUEQ010000014.1:0-2349 GCA_043739205.1 Thermoleophilia bacterium | reverse complement strand
GTGCCACCGTTCGCCCCGTCGGTCTGCACGACCACGCCCACGTCGAGCGTGCCGTCGTAGTGCTCGCGCGGGTCGTTCGAGCTCCCGGACATCAGATCGATGCGGACGCCGGCCTCGTGCAGCAACGGCTGTTCGCGCATGGTTGCGGCGACGAAGCGCGACTTGCGCGCAGAGTGCAGAGCATCGGCGTCTCCGGAGACGAAGAAGACGAGGTCGTAGCCCTGGAGCGGCAGCGGGCCGGACGGGAGAAGCTTTTCGCCGAGCACCGTGATCGTGCGCTCGCCGTCGCCGTCGACATGCGTCCAAGCACGGCGGGTGTGGCCGCCCGGGTGCTGGACATGGGTGTCGACGCCGAGCTCTGCCAGCCTGCGGGCGGCCGAGCGGCCGGCTTCATCGTCGCCGAACGCCGTGAAGAGCTCGCAGCGCCCGGCGAGCAACGCGATCTGTCTCGCGATCACCGCGCCGCCCCCGGCCGGTTCGCTCCACACCTCGCTCGCATGGATGATCGCGCCGGCTTCCGGCCAGTGAGAAACCCTCGCGAATTCGACCCATTCGACATGACCAACGACAGCGCATCTCACAGCCAGGCAGCCTCCCACGTTTCATCGATGATGGAGATCATGCAAGCAGAGATCCCGCCGTTCGAGCGGTTCTACGTCGAGCACCGGGACGAGGTGCTCGGCTACCTGCGGCGACTGCTTGGTCAGCGAGCGGAGGACGCGTGGCAGGAGACGTTCCTGCGCGCCCTGCGTGCCTATGACCGGCTGCAGCACGCACGCAACCTGCGCTCATGGGTGTTCACGATCGCGACGAACGTCGCGATGGACGAGCTACGGGCGAAGCCACAGCCGTCCGTCGACGAGGTTCCGATCACCGAGATCAAGCGCGATGCGTTCCGTGAGCTCGAGCACTTGACCGGCGGCCTGCCCCCGACCGAGCGCGCGGCCGTCGTGCTCCGCTACGGCTACGACCTCCCCTACGCCCAGATTGCCGATGCGCTCGGCTCGTCGGAGGAAGCGGCGCGCGCCGCAGCGTCCTCTGGCGTTCGCAGACTGAGGAGGACACATGAACGTCACGCCTGATCTCGACACCCGCTTCCGTGAAGCCGCGCTCCGCGAGGGGCTGATCGATGTCCGCTACGACATCGTCGACTCGCCGGTCGGAGAGCTCTTCGTGGCGGCGACCGATCGGGGCCTCGCCCGGATCTCCTACCGGCCAGAGGGCATGGAAGAGACGCTCGCGCGCGCGTTCGGCGTCCGCGTGCTGCGCTCGCCGCTCGACGACGTGCGTCGCGAACTCGACGAGTACTTCGCAGGCACACGCCGGGCCTTCGACCTGCCACTCGACCTGCGCGTCGCGCCGTTCCACGCGGATGTTCTCGCAGAGCTCGCACGCGTTCCCTACGGCGAGACCGACACGTACGGCGCGCTCGCGGCGCGGGCGGGCCGGCCGAAGGCCGCACGCGCGGTCGGCACGGTGATGAACCGGAACCCAATCCCGATCGTCCTTCCGTGCCACCGCATCGTCGGCGCGAACGGTTCTTTGACCGGCTACGCCGGCGGGCTCGACGTGAAGGTGCAATTGCTCCAGCTCGAAGGTGCAATGCTCGCATAGATGCAGCGCGTCGTTGTCGTCGGAGGCGGTTTCGCCGGGGTGCTCGCGGTGCGAGGACTCCGCCGTGCCGACGTCGAGGTGACGCTGATCGACCGGCAGAACTTCTATCTCTTCCAGCCGCTCGCCTACCAGGTGGCAACTGGCTCGCTTTCGGCGGAGGAAGTGGCCGTGCCCCTGCGTCAGATCGTGCGCCGCCAACGCCACACGCGCGTGATCCTTGGTGAGGTCACCGGGTTCGATCTCGAGGCGCGCCACGTGCTCGTCGATCATCTCCCGAACGGTGAACGCGGCGTCGAACTGCCGTACGACATTTTGATCGTCGCGGGCGGATCCCGGTACTCGTACTTCGGGCACGACGACTGGGCGGCGCACGCGCCGGAGCTGAAGTCCCTTACGGGAGCGATCGAACTGCGCGACCGCATCTTGCTCGCGTTCGAAGCGGCCGAGACGGAGACGGATGACGCGGCACGCGAGGCGTGGCTGACATTCGTCGTCGTCGGTGCCGGCCCGACCGGCGTCGAGATGGCGGGCCAGATCGCCGAACTCGCGCAGACCCTGCGTCGCGAGTACCGCGCGGTCGACACGGGCAAAGCACGCGTTCTGCTGATCGAGGCGACCGAGCATGTACTCGGCTCGTTCCCTGACCCGCTGCCACGGAAGGCTGAAGCACAGCTCGTCTCACTCGGCGTCACGCCGATGCTCGCGACGACGGTCGTCGACATCGACGCAACCTCC
>JAYUEQ010000013.1:0-1598 GCA_043739205.1 Thermoleophilia bacterium | reverse complement strand
CCCACTCCCGCCGCAGAAGTCGTCGTCGGCGAGAGCGACGGCGTCGTCGAGCGCTTCGCGGGGCCGGTCGCACCCGAGCGGTTCGGCGTGCTCCAGTCGCTCCTTGCCTACCTGCTCACCTCGTGCGGCGAAGAGCGCGAGGGCGTGATCCCGGTCCAGGAGCTGGTCGACCGTTTCTCGATCCCACGTGAGGCGGTCGAAGAGCACCTCTCGCTGTTGAACCTCGTCAATTTCGGCGGCGGCTGCTACGCCGTCTATGCCGAACTGCAGGGCGAGGAAGTCCACGTGGACAAGGAGCTCTTCGGCGACACCTTCCGTCGCCCGCCCCGCCTGACCCCGCTGGAAGCGCGCGCGATCCGCCTCGCACTCGAGTTCGTCGGCCCGATGGTCGCTGCCGGCGCACATTCGCCGCTCGAGCGCGTGCGGGCAAAGCTCGAGCAGACTTTTGGTGCGTTCGACCTCACGCAGACTCCCACCCCGCACGTCGGCGAAGAGGAAGGGCTCGTCGACAAGCTCACGCAGGCGATCAACGAGCACAAGCTCGTCGAGATCGAGTACCTGAAGCCGGAGGAGCAGGAAGTGGCGATTCGCACGGTCGAGCCCTATTCGATCGAGCGTCGGCTTCCCAACTGGTACGTGCACGCGTGGGACACCGAACGCGATCAGCCGCGTTCATACCGGCTCGACCGCATGCGCAGCGCCAAGGTGCTGAAGAAGAGTTTCGAGCCCCGCGAGGGGTTCGACCCGTCCGAACTGCACGGCGCCACGAGCGCGCGCATCTGGTACTCGCCGGCAGTCGCACGGTGGGAGATCGAGAAGGGCGCCCGCCCGCTCGTCGACGGCGCCGCAATCGCGGACCGTTCGGTCGGGAGTGCCGAGTGGCTCGTCGGCGAAGTGGTCTCCTACCGCGGCGAAGCGATCGTCCTCGAGCCACAAGAGCTGCGCGCTCGTGTCGCGCTGCGAGCGCGCGAGCTCGGCAACGAGCTCCGCCCGAACCGCACCAAAGCGTAAGCCTCCGGCCTAAGCGGGCAGCTTGACGGTGAACGTCGCGCCGTTGCCGGGTGTGGACGCGACCGTGATCGTTCCACCGTGCGTCTCTGCGATCGAGCGCGCGATGTAGAGCCCCAGCCCGCTGCCCGGCTTTGTATCGCTACCCGCGGCACGTCCGAACTTCTCGAAAATCAGCCGCTGATCGGCCGCCTTGATGCCGGGACCCTGATCGCGCACCGAGACCAGCACCGCGCCGTTCGACTGCGCGACGCGTACCTCGACGGGCTCGCCCGCCGGCGAGTACTTGACGGCGTTGTCGATCAGGTTGCCGAAGATCTGGCGCAACCGTTCCGGATCGCCGCGCACGGCAACGGTGTTCGGCCCCGTTTTCACCACGATCGGGACTTCGTCCTGCCCGACCGCCGCGGTAGCCACGATGTCACGAACGAGTGCCGCGACGTCGACGTCGCTGAAGCGGTAGCTGAACGTCCCGGCGTCGATGCGGGAGGTGTCCAGGACGTCACCGATCAGCTCGGCAAGCCGAGTGGTCTCGTCCCCGATCAGCGCCAGGAAGCTCTCGCGCTGCTCCGGCTTCAGCTCACGCCACC
>JAYUEQ010000012.1:0-8820 GCA_043739205.1 Thermoleophilia bacterium | reverse complement strand
GCTCGAGCAGTTGCCTGTCGACGTCGACCTCGTCGAAGGCGTTCCGCACGAAGAGGCCCGCGCCCGCTACGCGCGCGCCGACATCGTCGTCGACCAGCTCCATGCAGGCTGGCATGGCGTCTTCGCGCTCGAGGCGATGGCGCTCGGCAAGCCGGTCGTCACCTACCTCAAGCCCGACGTCGTCGAGAAAAGCGCCGACGGCTACGGCATCCGCATCCCGATCGTCTCTGCCAGTGCCGACACGCTCGCCGAATCGCTCCGCCCCTTGATCGAGAACCCTGCGCTACGGCGCGAAGTCGGCGCGGCGAGCCGCGCCTACGTCGAACAGGTGCACGACATCGACCGGATCGCCGACCGCCTGATCGACCTCTACCGTTCCCTCTAGGTGTCGCTCGCGTTCCAGATCCGGCGGCTCGCGCGCCACTCGGCGATCTACGGCCTCGGCGGGATCCTCTCGCGCCTGCTCGCGGTGCTGCTGCTGCCGCTCTACACGTCGTACCTCGGCACGAAAGGCTTCGGCAAGATCGAGATCGTCACGGCGCTGACGACCGTGCTCGTGATCGTGCTCAGCGCCGGCATCTCGAGCGCGTTCTTCCGCTTCTACTTCGACTCGAAGGACGAGGAGCGCCGCACGCTGATCGTGCGCACCGCGTTCTGGTTCACGATGGGAATGGCGACCGTCGGGCTCGTGCTCGGTGTCGCGCTCGCCTCGCCCATCTCGCATCTCCTCAAGCTCGGCAACGACCCGTGGCTGATCCGCGCCGCGGCGGCCGGGCTCTGGGCGCAGATGAACTACCAGCAGCTGACGAACCTCTTCCGCGTGGAGGAACGCTCCGTGCAGTTCGTGATCGCGAGCGTTGCGAACATCCTGATCACCGTCGGGATGACCGTGCTCCTCGTCGTCGGCCTGCACAAAGGCCCGACCGGTGCGGTCGTCGGCAACTTCATCGGCACGCTCGCCGTGTACCTCGTGCTGCTCGGCTACCGCCGCTACCAGCTCGGCCTGCAATTCGATCGGCAGTTGCTGCGGGAGATGAACCGGTTCGGCCTGCCGCTCGTCCCGTCCGCGCTCGCGCTCTGGGCGATCACGTTCATCGACCGCATCTTCGTGAACGCCTACAAGGGACTCTCGGAAGCGGGCGTCTACGCGCTCGCGGTGCGCGTGTCGAGCGTCATCGTCTTCCTGATGATCGCGTTCCGGCTCGCGTGGCCCGCGTTCGCGTACTCGATCGACGACGAGTCAGCGGCGAAGCGCACGTACTCCTACGTGCTCACCTATCTGCTCTTTGTCTGCTGCTGGATCTCGATCGCGCTCGGCACGCTTGCGCCCTGGCTCGTGAAGATCCTCGCGCCGTCGAGCCCCGGCTTCTACCGCGCGGACGAGGCCGTCGGCGTGCTGTCCTTCGGCGCGTCCGCGTACGCCGGTTACACCGTGCTTGCGATCGGCATCGGCCGTGCACGCCAGACGCAGTTCAACTGGATCATCAGCGGCGTCGCGGCGCTGTTCAACATCGGGCTCAACTTCGCGCTGATTCCCCGCTACGGGATGATGGGCGCCGCGATCTCGACCGCCGCCGCCTACCTCGCATTGTTCATCGGGATGGCGCTCAACTCACAGCGCGTCTACCCCGTCGCCTACCAGTGGCGTCGCGTACTGACGCTCAGCACAGTGGCGGTGGCACTGACGACAGTCGGCTACGAGGTGCGTTCGCTGCCGCTCGCGATTACGCTCTGCATCGCGTATCCGCTCGTGCTGCTGCCGCTCGGCTTCTACCTGCCCGCCGAGCGTGCCCGCCTCAAACGGCTCGTGCCGTTGCGCGGGTAGCGGCTAGCGACGACGGCCGCGCGCGTGCCGCACGCCGACGCCGATCGCGCCTGCGGCCGCAAGAGCGAGTGCGATGCCGCCGAGCACGAGGATCGGGAGCGGTGCCCCGCTGGCCGATGCGATCACACCGGTGGACGACGGCGCACCCTGAATCTTCTTCGACGCGTCGATCGAGACGAGCGCCGCCTTGATGTTCCCCGCACCAGTCGCCTTCGGCCCGTGCCCGACGAGGAGCGGCGCCGAGAGACCCTCCGAACGCCGGATCGCTGCGCGCAGAGCAGCGTTCACGTCGTCGCGCAAGCTCGAGTAGATGTCCGCGTCGGCCGGGATGTGCCTGAGCGCGTCGCGGTAGCAGCCGATCGGGTAGGTCGAGGAGATCTTGCCGTCGCGATACCAGTCGCTGACGACCTTGTTCCGACACGGAGTGCCGGCTGCGCTCGCAGTCCCCGGAAGGACGACGGCGAGCAGGACGGCGACGAGGAGCAAACGCTTCACGAAGTCACATGTTCCCCGCGGGGCATAAAGATCCACCTCCCGGGCCGTAAGGCTTTCGTAAACCCTCGGTTGCCACACTCGGTACGTTGAAACGGTGAGCCACCCGGACCTGCAGCAGGAACAGGGGTACGTCGACCGGGCCTACGAGCACCTCGAGCGGATGCGCCAGGTCGTTGCCGGCGCGGCCGACAAGGTGGACGGCGAGATCGCCCAGGCTGCGATGGACGCCTGGGCGGCGAAGCGACTGCGCACCTACGAGGACGCCGAACGCGGTCTCTGCTTCGGCCGGCTCGACGTCGAGACGATGCGCCGACCCCTCTATATCGGCCGGCGCTGGGTGCATGACGAGGAGCAGCAGCAACTCGTCGTGAACTGGCAGGCGCCTGCTGCGCGCGCGTTCTACACCGCGACGCCGCAGGATCCGCACGGCGTGACGCTACGGCGGCGGTTCCGCACCGACGGCCGCAAGTTGCTCGACATCGCAGACGAAGCCCTCGACGGCTCGATCGTCGACGGCGCGGCGGTCGGTGACTTCCTGCTCGAGGAGCTCGAACGGACGCGCGACACCCGCATGCGCGACATCGTCGCGACGATCCAGGCCGACCAGTACCGCCTGATCACGCACGACCCGAACAGCCCGCTCGTGATCCAGGGCGGGCCGGGAACCGGCAAGACGGCCGTCGGCCTCCATCGCGCATCGTGGCTCCTCTACACCGCGCGCGAGAATCTTCAACATCGCGGCGTGCTCGTGATCGGGCCAAACCGCACGTTCATGGAGTACGTCAGTCACGTGCTTCCTGCGCTCGGCGAGGACAGCGTCGAGCAGCGCGCGATCGGTGAGCTCGTCGACGGTGTCTTCCCCGAACTGCGCGACTCGCCCGCGGTTGCGGAACTGAAGGCCGACGTGCGCCTCGCCGAGGTCGTGCAGCGCGCGGCGGAGCTTCGGCTCGCCTCGAAACCCGAGGAGCTCGTCGTCCGGCTCGAAGGCTCGTTTATCTCGGTGCGGCTGGGCGAGGTGCGCGAGCTGCTTGCAGCCGCACGCGTCACGGGAACGACGGCCGCGGCGCGCGAGCGCTTCCGTATGAGCCTGCTCCGCCGCTTCTACGAGGAGTACGGCCGCGTACTCGGCGGCGCTGCGATTCGCGACTTCGACGAGGTCGAACAGGCGCTGCGTTCGAAGGGCTACCTCGACCGGATTCTCAAAGCAGCGTGGCCGCTCGTCTCGCCCGACCGTCTCGTCCATTCGCTGCTTGCGAATCGTGCGGCGCTCGCCGGGGCGGCCGACGGCATTCTCGACGCCGATGAGCAGCGACTGCTGTTTCGCCGCGGCCAGGCGTGGTCGGACGGCGACATCCCGCTGCTCGACGAGGCCCGCACGGTGCTCGACGCGACGCCGCGCCCCTACGGGCACGTGATCGTCGACGAAGCGCAGGACTTGACGCCGATGCAACTGCGCATGGTCGCGCGTCGGGCGCGCGAGGGCGCACTGACGATCCTCGGTGACGTCGCGCAGGCAACCGGCGCCGTCCGGTACTCGCGCTGGGAGGAAGTGCTGCCCCACCTGCCGCGCGGAGACGAGGCGACGACCGAGGAGCTGCTCCATGCCTACCGCGTACCGCGCGAGATCATGGAGCTCGCACTGCCGCTCCTCGCCACGATCGCGCCCGATGTGGCGGCGCCGATCTCCTACCGAACCGGAGCGGACCCGCCAACTGTGCGCCGCGTCGAACAGGAGCATCTGCTCGCGGAGGCCTACCGGGAGGCCGAGCGCCTCGCCGAGTCGGACGGCCTGCTCGCGGTGATCGTCCCTGAGGAGCTCGCGGCCGAGGTGCCACGGGACGACCTCTGGGACGGCGTGCCAGTGCTGACCCCGCGGGAGGCGAAGGGCCTCGAGTTCGACCACGTCGTCGTCGTCGAGCCGGCGCTGATCGAGCTGCGCGAGCTGTACGTCGCACTCTCACGTCCGACCAAGACGCTCGTTGTCGTGCATGCGCGGGATCTCCCGGCTGAGCTGCGCTACGGCTAGCCGCCGGCGGCGAAGCACGAGCGCGTCGCGCTCGGGACGGCGCACGGCACGCGACGGAGCGAGTTGCCAGTGGACGGCGTCAGGTCACGCTCGATCGGCCGGGCAACGACGTGGGCGGCGAGCGGACCGGAGAATCCGTCACCCGCTGAGGCGGCGGGAGCCACTGCGGCCGGCGAACCGACCGAGGCGCCCATGAGGGCAGCCGCGGAGAGGGCTGCGAGGGCCGCCGTGCGGATTGTCCACTTGTGCATGGAATCCATATCGGCCTGGATCGAAACCGATAAATACCTGGGCTGAGGGTTCCTCCCTCACGGATTCGGGTGACGGTCGTACCGGGCCTCTTGACATGGACACCGTTGTCTGATTTATTAACTCAGACATCATCGTCCAACTTGTTGGGAGGCACCTCATGCATCACAAGAAGCGCCACAGCCACTCCACTCACACCGCCGGCGGCCACGGTGCCCCGAGCGGAAAGAACGCGGCACTGCTGCTCGTGCTCCTCGTTGCGCAGTTGATGGTCATCCTCGACATCACCGCCGTGAACGTCGCCCTGCCGAGCCTCGCGAAGGACCTGCAGCTCACGGGCTCGCAGATCAGCTGGACGATCACGAGCTACTCGCTCGTCTTCGGAAGCCTCTTGCTCTTCGGCGGCCGCGCCGCCGATCTGCTCGGGCGCCGCCGGCTGTTCCTGACCGGCCTCACTGTCTTCACCGCCTCGTCGCTCGCCTCAGCTCTCGCCGGGACTGCCGGTGCGCTGTTCGCCGCGCGCGGGGGGCAGGGCCTCGGTGCGGCGATGCTTTCGCCCGCCGCTCTCTCGATCATCACGTCCTGCTTCCACGGTCATGCGAAGGCAAAGGCACTTGCAGCGTGGGGCGCAGTTGGCGGCGCAGGAGCAGCGATCGGCGTGCTCGCCGGTGGGCTGCTGACCGAGTTCGCCGACTGGCGCATGATCTTCTTCGTGAACCTTCCGGTTGCTGCCGCACTCGCTGTCACGGCATCCAAGGTCATCCCGGCCGACGCCGAGAAGCCCCGCTGGCGCGGGCTTGATCTGCGAGGTGCGCTGTTTGCAACAGGGAGCCTGGGCTCGATCGTCTATGCGATCACGCAGGGCTCGAGTGCAGGCTGGACGTCCGCCCCGACACTCGGCTTCACGATCGCGGGCCTGGTCGGCCTGGCGGCCTTCGCCGTCCTGGAGACCCGCACGGAGAATCCGCTCCTCGAAATCGGCCGGCTCGCCGACCGCGCCGTTGGCGGCGGCCTCTTCCTGATGCTCGCCGCTGCAGGATCGCTCTTCGGTCTCTTCTTTCTCTGCTCGGTCTATCTCCAGAACGTCCTCGGTGCGAGCCCGCTCAGGACCGGCCTCGCGTTCATCCCGCTCGCGCTCTCCGCAGGCATCGGCGCGCACATGGCGAGCCACCTGATTGCCCGCCACGGCGTGCGGGGACCGCTCGCCGGAGCATTCGCAGTCACCGCCGTTGGTATGGCACTCCTCGCCCACGTCGGCGCAGACGACACCTATCTCCGCAACGTCCTGCCCGGGATGCTCGTCGCCGGTATCGGCCTCGGAGTCGCGGTCGTGACGGTCTCGATCGCAATCCTGACCGGTACGAGCGAGGAAGATTCGGGGATGATCTCCGGCCTGAACTCGACCGGTCACGAAATCGGCGGCACGATCGGCATCGCAGTCTTCTCGACCATCGCGGCCGGTGCCACCGGAGCGCTCGGCGCAGGAGCCGCCTCGGGAATCTCCCACGCGTTCGTGGCAGCCGGGATCGTGACTAGCCTGGCAAGCCTGATCGCACTCGCCATCCTTCCGCACGCGCGCGAGTTCGTGCCGAAGCTCCGGCTCAACCCCGTCGCGATGCCCGTTCACTGAGATGGCAAAGCAAACGACACCCGTCAACACGCCGACGCGGCGCCGCCGCTCGGACGCCGATCGGAGCGTCGCAGCGATTCTCGCTGCGACGCTCGACGCGTTGGCGAGCGATCCCGATGCCAGCATGGCCGAGATCGCTCGCCAGGCGGGAGTCGTGCGGGCGACGATCTACGTGCATTTCCCGACACGCGAGTCGCTCCTCGACGCCGCTATGGAGCGCGCCGTCGGGGACGTCGCTCAGGCGATGACCGACGCGGAGCCGCAGCGCGGCGAGCCGAAGGAGGCGCTCGAGCGAGTCATCCGCGCTAGCTGGCGGGAGCTCGGCCGGTTCCACTCCTTGCTCGCAATCAACACCAGCCGGCTCTCGGTGGAGGAGCTCCGCCGCCGCCACCTCCCGATGACCACGCTCCTTGAGCCGCTGATCGAACGCGGCCAGAAGCAGGGCGTCTTTCGGAGCGATCATCCCGTTTCGTGGCATGTCGCAGTGATTCGCGCGATCATCCACACCGCGAGCGCGGAGCTGCGAAGCGGCCGGATCTCCGAGGCCGACGTCGAGCCCGTCATGCTCACGACGGTCTTTGCCGCGATCGGCTAGCGCGTGAGCGGGGTGCTCGTCCGGACGGAACGCACGACCGCACGGATCGCTCCACTACTGGCAGCTGCGTAGTTCCGGTCTTCGAGGAGAGCTGCGTGCGTTGCGCCCTGCGCCGTCTGCTGCAGGCTGTTGGTCGACAGCGCCGCGAGCTTGTCTTGCGCAGAGAACCAGCCCGACTTCTGCCCGCTGCCGGCCGTCAGAACATAGAGCGGCTTGCCGTCGAGACTTGTCAGGGCCTTGTCCTCGCGAAAGACGGTCGGCAACGATGCGAACTCGTCACGATCGGCCCGCAACTCGCGCGGCGAAGAACCAAACGCGCGTAGTTGGCGACGGGCATCCGTCGGCATCGAGCTGAACCCCATGCCCACCGTCGCGCGCACGAGGCCTGCCCGCGCGACCGTCGGAAGCAGCGCCGAGGCGCGACGCCACATCGAATAGAAGCCGGGATAGAACGAGAGATCGAACTGATACGGGGTGGCCGAGTCGAGCAACGCAACCCCGGCCACGTCCTTCGGATAGTCCATCGCGTAGGCGAGTGCGTATGTCCCACCGACCGAGTGGCCGGCGATGACGTACGGGCCGGGAACGTTGGCCGCCGCGAGCAGGCCATGAACGTCGGCGGAAAGCTGATGCGCGTCCTGGCGTCCAACCGACGCTCCGCTCCAACCCTGCCCCGCACGATCGAAGACGCAGACCTTGGTCTGGCGCGCAACATCGCCTTGCACCCATGCCCAACTCGGCGTCCGCTCCGAAAGCCCGTTGAACAGGATCACGGCCGGCGATCCCGAGCCCGTGCAACGCAGATAGAGCTTGTGGCCCGCGACCGCGTACGCGCGTCCGCCTGCGGGAGCGTCGTTGCTCGTCGCCGCTTCGACGACGGTCTCGAATGCGCCACCGAGCGCGACCAGCCACAGGATCACGAACGCCGGATAGAGAACTGCGCGGCGCGACCAGTTGTCAAGTGAGCGACGCGCGCCCCGCAGCGACGAGACGACGAGTAGCGCGAGCAGCGGCGGCCAGATCCACCCAAGCCAAACGAGCACGCGATCACCAGGCGCAAGCAGAAGCAGCGCGAGACCGACGAGGGCGAGGCCTGGAGCCGGGGCAAGCGCCCAGGACTGCGTCTGATCGCTGCGTCGGCGAGAAAGCTCGGCGAGCAGCGCCATCCCGAACGCGAGCGAGATGAGCGCAGCACCCGTGATCACGTGCTCCCGCGCCGCAGCGAACACGCCCAGGACGAGCACGAGCCCGAGAATCAGCCCGCCGGCGACCGATCCCAGGACGATGAGCCCGATGTGGCCTTGACCGTGTTCCTGCTCGGCTGACGAAACAGCGGTCAGAGCGCCGCCGCGAGCTGCTTGAGAAGCGCGGCCTGTGCGGGGGGCAACGGATTGCCGGTCTTCGCGTCGACCTGGTTGCCGAATGCGCCCAGCTTCCCGCGCTTCGCGTTGGCGTTTGGCGCCGTCACGATCGAGTGCACCTTTGCACTCAGACCGTTCGCCCCACCGTGATCGTTGCCGAAGAACTGCCGGATCAGGTTGTCGAGGCTCGCCTCTGTGACGATGACGGTGAACGTCGTCGACGCTGAACCGGTGTTGCCGGCGCGGTCAGTGGCGCTCGCCGAGCGAGTCGTCGTGCCGAGGCCGAAGCTCCAGGCCGGCCCGGTGATGTTGGCGCACGTGCTCGTGTCGATGCCGGAGAGGGCATCGGTCGCGGCACACGTGATGTTGACCGTTTGGTCGACGGTGTAGGGAGTGGTGTTGCCGCTGTAGGTCACCACCGGCGCAGTCATGTCGACGTTGATATGTGTCGCCGAAGCGCTTGCCGTGCGCCCGGCGTGGTCCGTCGCCGTGCCGGAAGCCGACTGGTCGCCACCCTCGCCGAGTGTCACGGGGCTCGGACAGGTAGCGATGCCGGAGATCGCGTCCGCGCAGGTGAAGCTGACGGCGACCGGCGCCTTGAACCACCCGTCGGCGTTCGCGGATCGATCCGTTGCTGCA
>JAYUEQ010000011.1:0-16084 GCA_043739205.1 Thermoleophilia bacterium | reverse complement strand
GCGAAGACGTCGTTCGTGATGTGCTGGATCGACGAGTACGCGTTCTGCGGATCCGGCTTGTAGTACATCGCGAGGATCACGCCGGTGAGCGCCTGCACGGCGAACGCTGTCAGCGTCGCCGAGCCGAGTGTCTGGAACCAGTTGATGTCGCCCGGCACCTTCCGGAACAGGAAGTACTTGAGCCCGCCGATCAGGCCGGAGCGCTCCTCGATCCAGTCGATCGGATAGAGGATCGCTTCCTGCATCTGCTCTTTCTGGGTGCGCTTCGCTGTGGCCATGGTGTCTCTGAAACTCAGTGAGGAGGCTGGATCGGGTAGAGCCAGGACTCGAGGCCGCTGACCGGCTCCCCGGGGAACGCTTGCGTCCACTTGTGGATCTTCGCGGTCGCGCCAACGCCGTCGACATGCGAGACCGAGAACGCATGGCCGACGAAGAGGTGGCCGTTTCGGATTGAGAACGAGTAGCGGTCGAGCGCGCGCACCGGTGGGCCCGACGTGCGGTTGCCCTCGGTGTCGTACTGGCCGCCGTGGCACGGGCAGCCGAAGCCGGCGATCGAGATCGTCGGGATCAGCGTCACGTCGCCGTTCTGCTTCTTCTGCGACTCCTCAAGCGGGCCGTTCGGCTGTACCGGGCAACCGAGGTGCGCGCAATGGTTCGAGATGATCGTGAAGCTCGGGAGCCCGCCGACCTGGCCGTTGTTCCGGACGTAGGCCGTGCGCCGGGAGACCTCTCCCTGCTTGGGGTCCGACATGTAGGTCGCAACGACGTACTTGCCTTCGGGGTAGTCCGTGATCGGTCCGAGGTCGTGATCCTTCGTCCCCTGCTTGAGGAACGACGGCGCGATCATGAAGCCGAGGGCGGGTGCCGTGACGATGCCGCCGATCACGCCGCCGAGCCCGAGCGTCGAAATCTCGAGGAACTTCGACCGCGGATAGCGCTCCTCCGAGGGCGAGACCAGCGTCGGTGTGTCGCCCGCGACCCCGGGTACATCGGCACGCTCCGGCTCGACCTCCGGCGCAAGCGCAAGCTCGGTGCCGGCCGTCAGGTCACGAACCCAAAGGAACGCAAAGGCCAGCGCGACGATCGCGCCCAGGCCGGCAATCCACCAGGAGATGACGATTCCGACCATGAACACGACCACGCCCACGGCGAAGCCGACCGGCCAGAGGCTGGGGCCTGGGACGTGCGGGTGATCTTCCGGCGGCTGCAAGTGGTTAAGCGGGATTCAAGCTGTCTGAAGAGGGCGTGGTCAACGTCGTAACAGGCGGCGCGAACTCTGACTGATTCTGCCGTTCCCTGCCGAGGGAACCGCCAGAGACGACCCATCTATGCCGTACTCGGCCCATCGTTGGTCGACGAGCGCCCGAACCTCGCCGCTCATCTCGATCTCCGGCGGCCACTCGCGGGTGCCCTCGAGCGGGCCCTTCGCGGTCGCGTCGATCCCGATCTTCCCGCCGATGAACTGCAGCGTGGGCGCGTGGTCGAGGTGGTCGAGTGGCCCCTCGGTGATCACGATGTCGCGCTTGGGATCGACGTTCGCGCCGACGTAGAACATCACCTGCGCGTAGTCGTGAACGTCGACGTGCGCGTCGACCACGACGATCCCCTTCGTCAGGCTGAGCATCCCGAGGCCCCAGATCGCGTGCATGACCTTCTTCGCGTGGCCCGGAAACGCCTTCTTGATCGAGACGATGCAGAGGTTGTGGAAGGCGCCCGCGACCGGCAGGTCGTAGTCGACGATCTCCGGCACGGTCATCTTCACGGCCGGCAGGAAGATCCGCTCGGTCGCCTTGCCGAGCCACGCGTCCTCCTGCGGCGGCTTGCCGACCACGATCGACGGATAGATCGCGTCCTTGCGCATCGTGATCGCCGTGACGTTGAAGACGGGGAACTGCTCCGCCGGGGTGTAGTAGCCGGTGTGGTCGCCGAACGGCCCTTCATCGGCCAGCTCGTCCTTGTCGATGTAGCCCTCGAGCACGATCTCCGCGTCCGCGGGCACTTCGAGATCAACCGTGACGCCCTGCACGAGCTCGAGCGGCTCGCCACGGAGGAAGCCGGCCATCATGAACTCGTCGATGTGCTTCGGCAAAGGCGCGCTCGCGGAGTAGGCGCTGATCGGGTCGAGCCCGAGCGCGACGGCGACCTCCATCCGCCCGTCGGTGAACAGGTAGTCGGCGCGTCCGTCCTTGTGGATCTGCCAGTGCATCGCCGTCGAGCGGGGGCCGAGCACCTGCATGCGGTACATGCCGACGTTGCGCTGGCCCGTGCGCGGGTCGCGCGTGATCACCGCCGGGAGCGTGATGAACGGGCCCGCGTCGCCGGGCCAGCACGTCTGCACCGGCAGGCGTCCGAGATCGACATCGTCGCCGAGCAGCACGACGTCCTGTGAGGCGCCGCGCTTGACGACCTTCGGTCGCGAATCGGCGATCGACTTCAGCGTCTTCAGGCCGCGCACCTTGGCGGCGAGCCCGTCGGGCGGCTGCATCTCGAGGATGTCGCCCAGCTTCGTCGCGATGTCGTCGAGCGACTCGACGCCGAAGGCGAGACACATACGTCGCTCAGTGCCAAATTGATTGATCAGGAGCGAGTGCTTGGCGCCCTTCGGGTTCTCGAACAGCAGCGCCGGGCCGCCCGCACGCACCGTGCGGTCGACGATCTCGGTCACCTCGAGCTTCGGGTCGACCTCCGCGCTGACGCGGACGAGCTCGCCTTCGCGCTCGAGGAGCGCGATCCAGTCGCGCAGGTCGCGGGCTACGGCCACGCGACGAGTGTAGATACGCGCTGCTCGCTGCTGGGTTACTTCGCGCTGCTGGGCGCGTAGCGGGGATCGTGATCCGCGACGACCTGAAGCAGAAGGCGGTGCAGCTGTTCGCGCTGCTCGGCGTCGAGCGTGGCGAGGAGCTCGTCCTCGACGCCCTGGGAGATCTTGCGGAGCTGTGCGAGCTTCTTCTTGCCCGCCGAGGTGAGGCTGACGAGATGGCGGCGGCGGTCGGCTGGATCCCGGCGGCGCTCGATCAGCTCGGCCGCCTCGAGCTCGTCGAGGATGCCGACAAGCCAGCTGCGGTCGTACCCGAGCGCGTCGGCGATCGTCGCCTGCGTATCCCGTGCGCCCTCCTCGAGGACGGCGAGCACCGAGTAGTAGAAGGGGTTCGCTCCGACGGCCTCGTAGGCCTCGATCGTGCGCTCCTTCACCTTCATCCCCAGGCGCTTCAACAGATACGCCGGACTGCAGACGAGCTCATAGGGCGGCTTGACGGCCGGCTTCAGAGCTGTGGTCGTGGGGGTTGGAGCGGTCATGTGCGAGAAGTGTAGCGCGTCCTAGAGTGGTGATGTGCTATCGTTGTGGAGTTCCACGATCTAGGAAGGAAATCAATGACTCGCACCTCCAATCTTCGCGCCCCGAGCCCCTGGGTCGCCCTTTCCCTCATCGTCGCCGCACAGTTCATGGTCGTTCTCGACCTGTCGATCGTGAACGTTGCTCTGGCGACGATCAAGTCCGACCTTGGCTTCTCGGAGACGGGCCTCCAGTGGGTGATCACGGCGTACGCGATCCTCTTCGGTGGCTTCCTGCTCCTTGGTGGCCGCCTGGCCGACATCCTCGGCCGCCGGCGCATCTTCGTCCTCGGCATCGCGATCTTCACGCTCGCCTCGATCCTCAGCGGCCTTTCCTGGTCTGCCAACTCGCTGATCGTGTTCCGCGGCCTGCAGGGCATCGGAGGCGCGCTCTTCGCGCCGGCCGGGCTCTCGATCCTCATGACGACGTTCCGCGAGGGCCGCGAACGCAACCTCGCGCTCGGCATCTGGGGCGCAGCCTCGGGCAGCGGCGCGGCGGTCGGCGTCCTCCTCGGGGGCGTCCTGACCTCGTACCTCTCCTGGCCCTGGGTCTTCTATCTGAACGTCCCGGTCGGGCTGGCGCTCGTCCTGCTGGCGCCTCGCCGTCTGGCCGAAAGCCGTGCCGACAACGCGAGCCGTCACTTCGACGTCGCCGGCGCCTCGACCGTCACTGCTTCGCTGATGGTGCTCGTCTACGCGCTGACGCGCGCGACGCAGAGCGGCTGGACCAGCCTCTCGACCGTCTCGCTGCTCGCCGTGGCCGCGCTGCTCGGCGCCGCGTTCCTCGCGATCGAGCGAAGGGCCGAGTCCCCGCTCGTGCCGTTCGAAGTGTTCCGGGGCAACACGCTTGCGACCGCGAACGTGATCACGACGATCATCGCGTCGATCGGCTTCTCGCAGTTCTTCCTCCTCACGCTGTACCTGCAGCAGGTCCTGCACTACTCGGCCGCGCAGAGCGGGGTCGCGTTCGTGGCGATCGCCGGCACGGTCGCCGTGATGTCGAACGTCGCGCAGCGCTTCGTGACCCGGTTCGGGCCGCGCCGCGTGCTCGCCGCAGGCCTGCTGTTCATGGCCTCCTCGGAGATCTACCTGGTCCGACTGCCGGTGCACGGGCACTACGTGACCGACCTCTTGCCCTCGTTCATCCTTGTCGGCCTGGGCATGGGCACCTCGTTCGTCGCGGTCACGATCGCGGCGCTCGCGGGAGTCCCGGGACGGGACGCCGGCATCGCATCCGGCCTTGTCAACACGAGCCGCCAGATCGGCGGCGCGATCGGGCTCGCAGCGGTGACGACGATCGCCACATCCGCCGCGGGCGGTAGCACGCTCGCCGACACGACCCACGGCTACCGCGTTGCGTTCGGAACGCTCGCGGTGCTCGCACTCGTGGCGGCAGCCCTGACAACCACGATGCGCGTCGCGCATCGCCATGAGACCGTCACCGCCGATCTCCCGGTGGACACAGGTCTCGTACTCCTCGAGGAGGCAGCATGACCCTTTGCGAAGTAGACGGCGGAGCGGTTCTCGACCACCAGGTGGACGACTTGCTCCTGCACGCACGCGGGCTCGTTCTCGTACGCGAAGTGCTGGCCCGCCGCGGCGCGAGCGACGCCGAGCTCGCTGCGCACACCCGCGAGCTCGAGCGGGTCCGCGGCGAGCTCGTCGCAACTCTGTCGCTCCACTGACACAGCGAGGGAACGTCTCATGGTCGCCCCGTCCGGGCGACCATGAGACCGAACCTCACGTCGTAGCTCGTGCCTTCAGCGCCACAGCGTCGGTGATCGTCGTCCGGCTACGGCCGAGCTCGACCGTGCCGGCCGCCTCTTCCTCACCGAGCACGCGGTTCACGGTCGCACGTGAGGTGCCCGCGGTCTGTGCGATCTCCTCCTGGGTCAGCGGAATCGTTCCGTCGAAAGCCGCACCCAGCTCGAGGAGCCGGCGGCGAACGCGGACGTCGGCGTCGACGTAGTGCGCCTCCAGCAGCAACTCGTTCAGACGGCGCAGCCGCTCGGCGAGGATGACCGCAAGTGACCGGTCGACCTGAGGGCGGGCGCGGCGCAATACGTCGAACGCGTCCCGGTGCAGCGCAAGGGTCTCGCTGTCGGAGAACGCCTGGACGGTCGCGCCACGACGGCCATCCGAGACGAGCGCGAGCTCGCCGAACGCATCGCCGGCGCCGATCACCGCCAACAGCACCGTCTCGCCCGTCGGGATGGTGACGCGGACGGCGAAGTGCCCACGCGACACGAGGTGCAGCGCATCGGCCTGGTCGTCGTCGTGAAAGACGACCTGTCCCCGACGGTACGTCCGCCGCTCTGCGACCGCGACCAGGCGGCTGACGTCCTCCGCCGAGACGCCTGCCAGGAGCCGCCATTCCACGCGCAGAGTGTCGCACGCGCGACAGAGCGCGGAAGGCTCCTCCGGGGGCTTCCGTCAGGTGGACATGGACGTTGGTTCACCCCCACCGCGAAGAAGGAGCCCGTCATGAAGAACCGCGCATACGCCGTCGTTCTCGCCGCAGTCGTCGCCTTGCTGGCAGCCTCCGGCGCCTCGGCCAAGGCCCCGTCAGCCCACGCCAACGTGAAGCTCGCGACGCACAGCCTCGTCAAGGCGAACCAGAAGGCCTCGCACAGAAGCATCGACCGCCGCTGGGCTCGCGGACTTTTCTAGATCGCTGGGGTAGCAAGGGACACAGGCGCCGCCTCCGGGCGGCGTTCGTGCGTGGTGTCTGACACCGGGGATCGCAGACATCAGGCTTATGGCGACTCGGTGTCAGACACCCTTTGCGCCCGCGCTATGAAAGGCGATTCGCCAAGCGAATCGCCACGCCCTCCTAGTACGGGCTGCGCTGGGCGCGCTTGCGCTCTGCGCGGCGGTGGCTCGCATAGTGCGTGAGCTCACCGAGGCCGATCACGGCCAGGAAGATGAGCCCCACGACGAGCATCCCGAGGATGACGTTCCGGCCTTCGCTGGCGGCGTCGAACAGCATCTAGGCGGCGACTCTAGCGGAGTGCAGCTCCAGCGCGCGAGCGACCGCGTCGACACTCGGCTCGCCGCCGAGGGCGCGAGCGGCATCGACCCAGGCGTCGCCGTCGCCGGTCGATCCATCGGCGCGCAACGCAGCGCAGCGGGAGATCAGTTCGGCCAGCACGCGCACCGCGTCGACCCCTCCCGCTTCCGCGATGCGGACGAGCCCATGGGCGTAGAGGTAGTCCCCGAGCAGCACTGCCCCATCGGCGTCCGGCGTGACGAAGAGGCGCGGACGGCCGTAGTGCACGAGGTAGGCCTCGTAGACGGTCTCCAGGCCGAGCGCGAGCGCGTCCGGCGCGAGCGGCGAGAACACCGGCTCCCACTCGGGCGCGTGACGAAGCGCGGCGGCCCAGACCTCGCTCTCGGAGCGGGCGCCCTCGGCGATCTCGTCAACGACTGAGGACGTCACCGACAGCCTCGATGGTCGCGTCGATCTCATCGTCGCCGTGCGCAAGCGAAGGGAACAGGCACTCGTACTGGCTCGGCGCGATGTAGATGCCGCGGTCGAGCAAGCCACGGAACAGCTCCCCGTAGCGCTCGGTGTCGAGCTCCTCGAACCGTTCGACCCGCTCGTCGCGTCCGGCGAAGAGCGTCAGCATCGCGCCGACGCGCTGGACGCGCCCGAACGGCGCGAGCCCGTCCGCGAGTCGCGCCGAGCGACGCTCGAGCTCGTCGTAGACCTCGGGATCGCGCAGTCGCCGCAGCACCGACAGCCCCGCTGCGGTCGCGAGCGGGTTGCCGCTCAGCGTTCCCGCCTGGTAGACGGACCCGGACGGCGCGAGCTCGCTCATCACGTCGGCGCGACCGCCGAACGCGGCGAGCGGGAGGCCGCCACCGACGATCTTCCCGAGGACGGTCAAGTCGGGTGTGATGCCGAGGCGCTCCTGCGCGCCGCCGCGCGCGACACGGAAGCCGGAGATCACCTCGTCGAAGATCAGCAACGCACCGGAGGCCTCACAGAGCAGGCGCAGCGCCTCGAGGAAGCCGGGCGCCGGTGGGACGCAGCCCATGTTCCCCGCGATCGGCTCGACGATGATCGCGGCGAGACCCTCGCCGTAGCGCTCGACGGCCGCCGCGACGCTGTCGACGTCGTTGTACTCGCAGACGATCGTGTCGTTCGTCACTCCGCTCGGCACGCCTGGCGACGACGGGATGCCGAGCGTCGCAAGACCAGATCCTGCGCTGACGAGGAACCCGTCCGCGTGACCGTGGTAGCAGCCGGCGAACTTGATCACCCGGTCGCGATGCGTGTACCCGCGAGCGAGCCGCACTGCCGACATCGCGGCCTCGGTGCCTGACGACACGAGACGCACGAGCTCGACGGACGGCACGGCGTCGACGATCTCCTCGGCGAGATCGACCTCGCGTTCGGTTGGCGCTCCAAAGCTCGTCCCGTCGAGAGCCGCCTCACGCACCGCTTCGACGGTCTCTGCATCGGCATGGCCGAAGATCAGCGGCCCCCATGACTGCACCCAGTCGAGCAGCGTGCGCCCGTCGGCAGTCTCGAGCGTCGCGCCGTCGCCGCGCTTGACGAAGAACGGCTCGTCGAGGCCGACGCCGCGCATCGCGCGCACCGGCGAGTTCACACCGCCGGGGATCACCTTCTGCGCGCGGTGCCAGAGCTCGGTGCGGGTTAAAGCCAAGAGGCGTATTCCTTCGCCCAGTACGTGAAGACAATGTCGGCGCCGGCGCGGCGGATCGCCGTCAGGCACTCGATTGCCGCGGCGCGCTCGTCGAGGTCGCCTGCTGCGGCAGCAGCCTTCACCATCGCATACTCGCCGCTCACGTTGTAGGCGCCGAGCGGCAGGTCGAACCGATCGCGTGCCGCCCGGATCACGTCGAGGTAGGGCAGCGCAGGCTTGATCATGATCAGGTCGGCGCCCTCGTTGACGTCCTGCTCGCACTCGCGCAGCGCCTCCCGCACGTTGCCCGGATCCATCTGGTAGCCGCGCCGGTCGCCGAACGCAGGCGCGCTGTCGGCGACGTCGCGGAACGGCCCGTAGAACGCCGACGCGTACTTCGCGGAGTAGGCGATGATCGGAGTCTCCGGCAGCTGCTCGCGGATCGCGCCGACGCGGCCGTCCATCATGTCGCTCGGGCAGACGACATCGGCGCCCGCCTCGACGTGCGAGACCGCCGTGCGCACGATCAGCTCGAGCGAAGCGTCGTTGTCGACATTGCCGTTCGCATGCACGACACCGCAGTGGCCGTGCGACGTGTACTCGCAGAGACAGACGTCCGTCATCAGCAGCAGCTCCGGGAAGCGCGCGCGCAAAGCCCGCAACGCGCGCTGGACGACGCCGTCCTCGATCCAGGCGCCCGAGCCTTCCTCGTCCTTGCCGTCGGGCAGACCGAAGAGGATCACCGACTTCACACCGACGCGCAGCAGATCTTCGCACTCCTGCACCACCGAGTCGACGGTGTGCCGGGCGAGACCGGGCAGCCGCTCGTTCGGCAGCGCCTCGGGTGCGACGAAGAGCGGCATCACGAGATCGTCGACCGAGACCGAGGTCTCGCGGACGAGATCACGGAGGGCGCCTGTGCGGCGCAGGCGACGCAAGCGGGTAGCCGGGTACGCGCTCATTGCTTTTCCAGAGTACGCGGCTCGGCCAACTCGACCGGAAGCGGATCCTGATCTGACCATGGCTCGAGCGTGATCCTGTCGGCGAAGAACTCCCAGATCGCGCGGCCGACGGCAAGCAGCGGCAACGCGATGAGCGCGCCGGGCAGACCGTAGAGCTCGAAGCCCGCCGCCAACCCGAAGATCACGAGCAGCGGGTGCAGGCGCAGCGCATTGCCCATCACGTTCGGGACGACGATGTGCCCCTCGATCTGGAAGATCGCGAGGAAGAGCAGCACGACCCAGAGCGCAGAGATGGGATGGACGACGAGCGCGTAGACGACCGGGGGCACAGCCCCGAGCCAGGGACCGAGGTACGGGATGATCTCCGTCACCGCGACCCAGGCTCCGAACAGCAGTGCGTACTGCTGTCCGCGTGGGAGCAGCCCGAGCGCCGCGAGCGCCCAGAGCCCGACGCCCGCACTCGTACCGATGATCGCGCTCAGCGCAGCCTGTCCTCTCACGTACGACGCGAGCGCACGCTCGATGCTCATCAACAACGGTTGCTCACCTGGTCGCGGTGGAAACCGCCGGTTGACGGTGCGGCCGAACCGGTGCAGGTCGAGCAGCACGTAGATGGACACGACGAGCAACAGCACGACCGAGAAGAGCGTCTTGCCGATCGAGATCGCTGCACCCTCGACAAAGGTGACGATCTTGTGCGTGTACTTGCCGACATCGCGCTGCCGGATTTGCTTCACCAGGCGATGGCCGCGCGCCTGCACCTTGAACGACTTCAGGTGGTGCGTGTTCAGCCAGTGCTGCAGTCGGTCGACGTCGCGATCGGCGGAGGTCTGTCCGGCGGTGCCGTGAGCATTCGTGAAGTACTCGTTGAATCTGGTCGCTGCCGTCTTCGTCTGACCGACGACGGCGGTCGTGACCGCAAGGATGACCAGCCCCAGCGCCACCGCAAAGCTCAGGTACACGAGCGCGACCGAAAGGCCGCGGGGAAGCCTGACCCGCTGGAGCCCGCGGACGAGCGGATCGAGCAGCAGGGCGACGAGGGCCGCCACGACGAAGAGAAAAACGACGTGAGCAGCAGCGCTGGCCACGATCCACGCCAGCACAAGCAGCAGGGGCAGGCCCACCAGCTGCATCCAGCGCGGGACCTGAATCCTCGTGCTCACCGCAGCGATCCTACCGCGGCGGCACGCCTGCTCAGGCCCCCTGATTGGGACTGGACCTTCGGGGTGGAGGGCTCTCTCGCGTTGAAACCGCTGGAAGCGTTCGCTACGGTGCCCCCGATGCCGCCCCGGGTGACAAACCGGCGTACCCGTGCGGCCCAGCGCCGCCACCTTGAGCGCGAGCGCCGGCTCCGCCGTCTCGCCGTGCTGATCGTGGTCGTCGCGGTCGGCCTCGTGACGCTCCTCCTCTCCGCGTTCGGCGGCTCCGGAACGCCCGTTCAACAGGCGGCCCCGGCGAGTGCGACACGGCTCCTCCCGGCCGGCCCGCCGCAGCCCGAGATCGTCGCCCGGCTCGGCTCCCTGCACCTCCAATTGCCGATCAGCCAGACGCGCGTGACCGCGATCGGCTACCAGGGCGGCACCGAGGGCGCGATCGCGCTGGCGCCGCTCGGCACGCAGGTCAACCAGGGCCTGCTGAAGCGCGTTGTGCACAAGATCTTCGGCGGCTCGACGGGGCGGCCGCGCTGGTATCAGTTGCCGGGCGGCGAAGGCCCTGGGTCTTCCGCGATCGACGTGGGCGCAGCTCCCGGAACCGACGTCTACTCACCGGTCGACGGAATCATCGTCTCGATCGAGGACGTCGTGCTGAACGGGCTGGCTTACGGCTCGCGCATCGATGTCCAGCCGTCGGGGGCACCGTCGCTCGTCGTCTCGATCGCGCACGTGCGCGTCGATCCGTCGCTCGCCGTCGGCTCGCCGGTCACGTCGGGGAGCTCGAAGCTCGGCTCGGTCGTCGACTTCGCGGGCGCAGAGCGTCAGGCGCTCGCGCGGTACACGAACGATTCGGGGAACCACGTCGTCGTCGAAGTGCATCCGGCGGCGACCCTCTCCCTGAACTAGAAAGGCTCTCCGTTGAAGATCCTCTTCGTCGCCGACGTGTTCGGCGCGCCCGGGCGCCGGGCGGTCGAGACGCGGCTGCCGTCACTGCGGGAGGAACTCGGCGCCGACTTCTGCATCGTGAACGGCGAGAACGCCGCCGCGGGGCGGGGGATCACCGCGAAGCTCGCCGACAAGATCCTTGCGAGCGGCGCCGACGTGATCACACTCGGGAACTGGACGTGGGGGCAGTCGGAGTTCGCGCCGTACCTCTCCGGCACCGACCGCGTACTGCGTCCCGCAAACCTGTCGCCCCGAACACCGGGCGTCGGACTCGCAGTGCACGACGGCGTCGCGGTGATCAACCTGCTCGGGGTCTTCTCGCTCGATCCCTTCGAGAGCCCATTCGTCACGATCGACCGCCTCGTCGACGAGGCGAGTGCGCAGACACCTGTGATCGTTCTCGACTTCCACGCGGAGGCGACGAGCGAGAAGGTCGCGATGGCGCGCTACCTCGACGGGCGCGTGACCGCCGTGCTCGGCACGCACACGCACGTGCAGACGAGTGACGCGCGCGTCCTCAAGGGTGGCACCGCGGCGATCACCGACGCAGGTATGACCGGCCCACACGACTCGGTGATCGGGAGCGATGAGCACAACGCGCTCAAGCGCTTCCTCACCGGCATGCCGGCGCGGCTCGAGCCTGCGAGCGGCGAGGTGCGGATCGAAGGCGCACTCGTCGAGTGCACCGCGGACGGCCGTGCAACGAGCTGCACGGCCGTCCGAATCGAAATAGCGTGAACCTGGTTCGCTTTTCAACCAGGTTCATGAGTTACGCGTATCGGCGCTCGTTGCCCAATTAAGGCTTCAGGATCTCGCTCGCAGCGCGCTCGCCGGTCTGGACGGCGCCCTGCAGATAGCCCTGGAAGTCCTGCGAGGTGTGCTCGCCTGCGAAGTGAACGTTCCCGCTCTGCTCGTACTCGGCGCCGGAGAACCGGGTGTATTGCCCAGCCTTCCAGTAGGAGTACGAGCCCTTCGTCCAGGCGTAGCCCGTCCAGTAGTCGCGGACTGCCTTGCCGTTCCACTGCGCGGTCGCACCCGGAAGGACGGGCTCGATCTGCCGAAGGAACGCCGCCGCGGCCTGCGCGGGCGTGCCCTTGTTCGCGTTGGCACCGATCGTGCCACCGGTGTAGTTGACGAGGATCCCGCTTGCGCCCGGCTGAGCGCGACTGACCTCCCACGTGTTCTGGTAGCCCCGATCCGAGTACGTCTCGCCGGTGCAGCCCTGGTCGCGCCAGAAGCGCGAGTTGAACTGCAGGTGCAGCTTCGAGTTCGTCCCCATGCCGAGCTCGTTGATCGCCCAGGTCTTGACCTGGTTGAAGTTCGCCTTCGAGAAGTCGACCGACCGCAGGAGCGAGAACGGAAGCGCGAGCACGACATGGTCGGCGATGCGCGTGATCGACCCCGAGCCGTTGGCGAACGTGAGGGTGTACGTCCCGTCGTTGTTCAGCTTGATCGCGGTCAGTGGCGTGTTCGTCGTGATCTGCGAACCGAGCTTTGCGGCGAGCGTCGTCGGGACCTGGTCGTTGCCGCCGTAGACGTGAAACTTCTCGTTCGACTTGCCGAACGTCCGGAACTGGCCGGGCCCGGTGTAACCGAGCAGGTACAGCATGTTCAGCGAACTCTGCACCGTCGTCTCCGCGCCGTACTCGATGTTGTAGGCAACGTCCAGCATCTGCCCGAGCGAAGAACGATGCCCACCGGGTACGTAGTTCTCGATCCACTGGTAGAGCGTCATCTGGTCGAGCTGCTGGCCGCGCGTGGTGTACGAGTTGTAGTGCGTCGGATAGCTCGCCGCGCTGATGTCCGAGTGGATCTGCTGCCAGATCACCTTCAGGTCGTCCGTCATCTGCGCATACGTGTACGGCTGCCCGAAGAAGTAGCCGAGCTGCTCCGTCCCGTTCGTCTCCGCGACGTACAGGTTGTCGAGCGTGAAGCCGAGCTCCTGCACGAGCTGCTTCATCTCGATGTGGTTGTTGTCGATCAGCTCGCCACCGTGCTCGTAGTTCTGTCCGTCGGCGAAGTCGCCCCGACCGGTGTAGCAACGGCCGCCGATCCGCCCGGAGGCCTCGAACACCTGCGCCGCGTAGCCCGCCTGCTGGAGCCGGTAGGCACAGGTCAGTCCCGCGAGGCCGGCGCCGACGACCACGATGCGCGTGCCCGGCGGAGGCGAGCCTTTGGCGATGCCGGGCTCTGCGAGCCGCCCGAGAAGCGTGGCACCGACCACCGTCGCGCCGGCCCCCTTCAGAAATCTGCGCCGAGTCGTCTTCGTCTGCTCATCGGCAATCTTCGCCACAGCCTCTTCGACCGCGTTCGCAAGCGGTGTGCGCGCCATTCAACCCTCCCGTATTCGATTCACTATCCCGACTGACTGTGAGGCATAACGGCCCGCGACGCAACCCGGTCCGGCCACGCGAGCACGACGAGCAGGCCCACGAGCGTCAGGTTCCGCGCCAGGACCGCGTCGGCGTTGTGGAAGGCGTTGATGTAGTCCCAGTAGCGGCGGGGGAACCAGACCTGCGTCAGGACGAGCGACACGGTCAGGAGCCCCGTGGCCGCAAGACCGCGGCGCCCGCGCACGAGCGGCACGAGCGGGATCAGCCAGAGCAGGAACTGCGGCGAGAGCACCTTGCCGAACGCGATGAAGGCGCAAACCGCGGCCGCCGAGTAGCGCAGGAGGCGGTCGCCCGTCGCGGGACCGCGCGCGAACGCGACCCACAGCGCAACCAGCACCGCGATCTGTAGGAGCGCGAAAAGCGCGGCGATCCCGCCGTGGCCCGCCACGTTCTGCGAACCGTGCGAGCTGATCACGCTCGGATGGCCGAAGGCTGTGAAGAGCGACGCACCAAGGCTCTCGATCTGCAGCGGGCGCGAGGCCTGGCCGCTGAGGCTGTCCCACAAGCCGTGTGGCGCGACGAGCGCAAATGGCGCGAACACCCCGGCCGCGACCGCGAGCCCAGCTAGCGCCGCGCGAGCCCGGCCGGCGCGGTACGACCAGACGAGCGCGAGCGGGACGAGCACGAGCGGCCAGAGCTTCGCGGCGACCGCCGCCCCGAGCAACGCCCACCCGAGTACGTGGCGCTCGCTTAGGAATGCAGCGAGAGCAGCCACCGTGAGCAGCGCCGGCCAGAGGTCGAAGCGCGAGAGAATGAGCGAACCGGCGAGCACCGGCGCGAGCGCGACGTAGAACGCGGCTCCACGCCTGATCGCCGTTACGACGGCAACGATCGCCAGGCCGCACACGGCCATCTCCCAGGCGAACGCGGCGGCGTAGTTCCGGAAGGCCGCCGGCAGGATGACGACCGCGAGCGCTCCGGGCGGATACTCGACCGCGAAGTCGCGATACGGAACGAGACCGTGGTTCCAGATCGCGTCCCCATAGCGTTGGTAGGTCGGCCAGTCGACAAGCGCGCCTTTCGACCAGAACCCGAGGTGCACGAGCCCCCAGCAGAGAAGGAAGAGGCCGCCGGCGGCGACCGCGACCTCAGGCTTCGACCGCAATGTGCTCAGCAACGGGAGGCACTGCAGGTCGGCGAGCACCGGGCAGCGGTGCGACGAGCGCGAGCGCCACGAACGGGAAGAACCACGGTAGGTAGAGGTAGAACCAGTGCGTCAGCACGAGCTCGAACCCCATCAACACCGCGGCCGTCAGCGCGGCCATACGCAGCGGCGAGCGGTAGCGCGGGAACCACGCAAGGAGGAGCGCGCCCACCACGAGCAGCACCTGCAGCACGCGCTGCACGAGCTTGAGATCCGGGACGCCCTTCGCGTGGTACTGACCCCAGTCCCAGATCGAGAACGGTGAGTCGCGCCCGATCTGCCAGCTCACCGTGCGGTCGTAGAAGACGCGCGCCGCGTGCAGTGGCGAGGGCTCGAGCAGCAACACCCAGAACACGGCCGCGCTTCCGAGCACGAAGCCGAGGAGCGTCAGCGCCGTCGTCCGCGGACGCCGCGCTTCCGGGTAGCCGGACCACAGCGGCACGACGAGCAGCGACGCGAACTTCGTCCAGCCCGAGAGGGCCACGAAAAAGCCTCGGCCGACGTCGCTCGTCAAGACGGCGAAGCCCCAGACGAGCAGCGCCGGCGCAATCGCGTCGTTCGTGTTCGAGCTCGACGCGTACTGCGTGAACGGCCACGCGGCCCACGCGAACGCAGCGGTGGCTGCAAGTCGCGGGCCGCCGAAGCGTCGCCCGACGACAGCGAGGCCGAGCATCGCGAGCAGGTCGAACAGGATCGATGTGAAGTGGACGGACGGGAGCTTGTCCCACTTGTGGCTCCAGCCAAAGATTGCGTAGCCGGGGATATAGGCGATGTACGACATCGGGCCGTAGGTGTCGCCGAGCGGGTTCGCGGATTCGCACCTGCCGTTTTTCTGGATCCGGTCGCGCACTTCACCCTCGCTGTCGGCCGGCCCGCAGTTCGGCTGATTGTCCTCGATCGGGAAGTGCCCGTACGGACTCTGGCCGTGCACGATGCGGTCGGCACCGATCACACCCGAGTACCCGACGTCGATCACATTCGATGCGCGCCAGTTGAGGCCGACCTTGAAGCCGGCAAGGAACACGGTCGCTGCGGCGAGCACCCAGACCGGCCACACCGCTCCACCGCGCGACGGACGATCCGTGCGCGCGATCCAGACGCACCGCAAAAGCAGCCAGAGCAGCGGCGGATACACGAGCGGCATCGCCGTGAAGATGTTGCCGCGGTTGAAGAACCACAGCGAAACCGAGAACGAGAGCAGCGCAACGAGGTCGAGATTGCGCACCGAGAACGGGCGTCGCCAGTCGATCAGCCCGAGCAAGAAGATCGCGCAGAACCCGAGCCACACGGTGTAGCTGTTGATCTTCTCGCCGCCGAACGCGCCCCTGTAACCGCGGCCCATCTTCCACGCGACCTGAGGGCCGGTCCACGCGTCGATCACCGCGCCCGTGCCGTCGTCGACCGTTCCGGTCGCGATCTCGCCCGCCTTCCCCGACCAGACGTTCACCGTCCAGATGCCTTGCTTGAACGTCGCATCGGTGACCGGCTTCGGCGGGTAGCG
>JAYUEQ010000010.1:0-1811 GCA_043739205.1 Thermoleophilia bacterium | reverse complement strand
GGCCGGTTCGCTTCAACGCCGAGCCGATGGTCGTAGCCGATGATCAGCGCGATCGCGGCCTTGTTCGCGACCGGCACGTCGAGCGCCTTGGACGCCTTCACCACAGCGGGTGTGTGTGCCCGCAGTCCCGCCACGATCTGGTGCGTGTAGAGATACCCGCCGCCGGCGGCGCCGAGGATCAGCGCCGTGATGACGACCAGCGTGACAAGCAGAATGCGCCGGAACATCCCGAGGCCGGTTGCAGCGGGAGGCGGAGGCTGGCGGTACCGGGTGACCGCGCTGACGGTTACGGGCGGGTAGACGGCCTTGCCGTTGCTGTGTGCTCCGGCAGCGCGCCCGACGCCTCTCTTCAGTGTCGTCCGCATAGAAACAGGTACGGCGCCCGGAGGGCGCCTGCGGGAGCCAGGATACCCGACCGCCCGGAGGGGCTAGCCGAGGCTGTGTGAGAGCGACTTCTCGGCGTCAGCGAGCGGGATCCCGCGGCGGCGCGCGTAATCTGCGACCTGGTCGTGGCCGATCCGGCCGACCGCGAAGTACTTCGACTGCGGATGGTGGAAGTAGACCCCGCTCACTGCGGCAGCCGGGGTCATCGAGAAGGTCTCGGTCAACGCGATCCCGGCGCGCTCGGCGCCGAGCAGCTCAACGAGCTTCGGCTTCTCGCTGTGGTCCGGGCAGGCCGGATAGCCGAACGCCGGCCGGATGCCGCGGAAGTTCTCCTTCAGCAGATCCTCATCGGACAGGCGCTCGTCGGGCGCGTACCACTCGCGCCGCACGCGCTTGTGCAGCCACTCGGCAAACGCCTCGGCGAGACGATCAGCGAGTGCCTTGACGGCGATCGCGGAGTAGTCGTCATGCGCTGCCTCGTACCGGGCAGCGAGTTCGTCAGCACCGTGGATCGCGACTGCGAAGGCGCCGACGTGATCGTCGGACGACGCGACGTAGTCGGCGAGGCAGCGGTTCGGACGGCCGTCACCGTGGTCTGCCTGCTGGCGCAGGAAGCTAAAGCGCGTCTCTGCGACGACGACGTCGTCGCCATCGCTATGCGCCGGCCAGTAGCCGTAGACGCCCTGCGGATGGAGCGCCGCGCCCTGGAGGATCGTGCGCAGAAGCGCCTGCGCGTCGTCGTACAGCTCGCGCGCTGCGGGGTTCTCGAGGATCGCCGGAAACTTGCCCTTCAGGTCCCAAGCATGGAAGAAGAACTGCCAGTCGATGAACGGGACGAGCTCCGACAGCGCGGGCTCGATCCCCCTCTCGCCCACGAACGGCGGAGCTGGCAGCTCGATCGGCGACACGGCGACGCCGTTCGCGCGCGCCTGTTCGAGGGTAAGCAGCGGCTTGCGGATCTTCTCCGCGTGCTGCACGCGCAACTTCTCCTGCAGCTCGCGGTTCTCCGTGTCGAGTGCGGTGCGCCGCTTCGGGTCGAGCAGCGCGGAGACGACGTCGACAACGCGGCTCGCGTCGAGCACGTGCACCGTCTCGTTCCCATACTCGGGTGCGATCTTCACCGCGGTGTGCTGGCGTGACGTCGTCGCGCCGCCGATCATCAACGGCAGTTCGATCCGGCGACGGTCCATTTCGCGGGCTACGTCGACCATTTGGTCGAGCGACGGCGTGATCAGCCCGGAGAGCCCGATCACGTCGACGTTCTCCCGTTCGGCGGTGTCGAGGATCTGCTCGGCCGGCACCATGACGCCGAGGTCGATCACGTCGTAGTCGTTGCAGCCGAGTACGACGCCGACGATGTTCTTTCCGATGTCGTGCACGTCGCCCTTGACGGTCGCGAGCAGCACTTTCCCCTGCGCGCCGTGCGT
>JAYUEQ010000009.1:0-5496 GCA_043739205.1 Thermoleophilia bacterium | reverse complement strand
TCGCTTGCCTCACTGGCGGCGGCTGCCATCTTCTCCGTCCACATCGGCGGCCAGATCGGTACCGGCATCTTCGTCGCCTCAGGCCTGCTCGCCGGTCTCGTCTACATGGTCGTGAACATGGGCCTCGTCTCGATCGCCGTCGGCGTCGAGGGACGAGAGAGCCCGATGCGTGTGTGGCGCGAGCGGTTCGCGTGGCTCGCCCCGCACTACGCCGTGTACGGCTTCATCGCCGCCGTCATCTACGAGGCCTACAAGCCGATCGGCGCGTGGGCGATCGTCGTCTTTGCACTTCCGCTCTTCCTGATGCGCAAGACGCAGGAGGCCTACCTCAAGCACACCCAGCGCTCCGCGCACAAGCTGCGCGAGGCGGCCGAGACGATCCAGACCCAGAATGTCTCGCTCGAGCAGGCGAACCGGCTCCTCAAGGAGCGCTCGACCGCGGCGATGGAATCCCTCTCAGCGACGGTCGATGCCCGCGACGCCTACACGGCCGGTCACTCCCGGCGCGTCCAGCAGCTCGCCCTCGCGATCGGCCGGGAGCTCGGGCTCTCGCACGCCGAGCTCGAGCTGCTCGGGCACGCAGCGCTCTTCCACGACATCGGCAAGCTCGGCATCCCGGACGCGATCCTCCTCAAGCCGTCGAGCCTGACGGACGAGGAGTGGGTGATCATGGCGAGCCACGCAGCTGAAGGCGCGTCGATCATCAACCGCCTCGGCTTCCTCAGCGACGCCGTGCCGGCGATCCGCCACCACCACGAGCGCTTCGACGGCCAGGGCTACCCGGACGGTCTCTCCGGCGAGGACATCCCGCTCGGCGCCCGGATCATCCACGTGGCGGACGCGTTCGACTCGATGCTCACGACGCGCGTCTACCGCCCGGCTCGGCCCGCGCAGGACGCGCTCCAGGAGCTCCGCCGGATGGCCGGCTCGCAGTTCTGCCCGCGCTGCGTCGGCGCGCTCGACGCGATCGTCGAGACCGAGATGGGCGAGATCGCCCCGCGCGACGCCGCGCTCGTCGACTAGCCTCTACTTGCGCTTTTTCTCGCTCGCTCTACCATTCTTGGTATGGCGAAACGGCCGTATCGGGCGGTTACGAGCATTGACCCGCAGGCCCTTGCGGCGTTCCAGGCAGGGATCCGGCGGCGGTATACGGACGAGCAGATCCTCGAGGCGCTCCGGGCGTCCGCGACCCGGCTCGGGCGCTCACCGACGATGAAGGAGTTCGGCGCCGACCCCGGCGCGGGGATGCATCCGCAGACGGTGATCGAGCACTTCGGAACGTGGAACGCGGCCAAGCGTGCGGCGGGGCTGATGCCCCGGCGCTTTGCGACCCGGGAGGAGCTCGTGCTCGTGCTGCGCCGGCTGGGGGAGGAGCTGGGGCGGATTCCGACGGCGCGCGATCTCGACGACCGGCGCGGGACGATGCCGTCGAAGTCGCTCTACTGGCACACCTTCGGCTCCCTGTCGACGGCGCTGCGCGAGGCGGGTTTCGACGTGGCGGTGGGGGAGGAGCGGCTCGAGCGCGCGATCGCCCAGGGCGCCGGCCTCGCACGTCAGGTCGGACGGCTCCCGAAGTTCTCCGACTGGCAAGCCGCCCGGCGCGCGGACACCTCGCTCCTCACCGAGTGGCAGGTCTACCGCATGTTCGAGGCACGCCGGGGCGCGTGGGCGACATTCCAGTTCCTCGTCCGAGAACGCCTACTCGACGAGGGCGCGACGGTGGAGCTCGATGGAACGCTGTCCTAGGCGGCCAACGCCGCGAGCCGGCTCAAACAGACGTCGCGCTCCTGAGGGGCGCGCACCGTCGGCAACGGGTCGCGCTCGACGTAGGAGAGGTCGGGCCGGAAGCGCTCCTTGTGCGCGATCGCGCCGTCCTCGAGGGCGAGCAGCATCCCCTCGCGCAGCTCACGCTTCCGAAGCTTGACGGGGAGGTAGCGCTCGAGCACTTCGAGTGCGACCTTGGTGGACGCGAAGAAGACACCCTCGCGAGCCTCGCCGATCCAGAGCGGCCGGCCGCTCCCGCGGGCGACAAAGACGACGCCGGGCTCACGCTCGTCGAGCCATGCCGTCGCCATCGCACCGCGGAGATGCTCGAGTGCGCGCGCGTCGTTCCGTGAGTGCGCTGCGATCGCGAAGATCGCCTCCGAGTCGACCGTCATTCGTGGTTCGGTGCGCGCGCAAGCGTGGGGGGCGAGGAGCTCGTCGTCGTTCGTGATGATCCCGTTGTGGATCCCGACCACCGGCCCGTGGCGTACCGGGTGATTGTTGGCGGCGATCGACGGATGGCCCTTCGTGTAGTCCCGCACGTGGACGAGAAGCTGGTTGACCTCCTGGGGGACGGAGACTCGATCGAGGAGCTGTGAGGCGGGCGTGCGCTGCTTGACGACCGTGGCGTAGGTGTCGAGTCGGCCGCGGTAGGCGTACCCGACGGCATCGGCACCCCGCTCGGCGATCGCGGCGAGCAGGGCCTGCGCAGCGAGCGTCCGCTCTAGATCAGAGCTGGAGCGGAGGCTGTATCCGGCGATGCCACACATCAAGCGATCCTAGGTTCACAGACGGACGCTGCGCCCGTTTGTTGGGTATCGGCAAGGACTCCTTACATCTCAAGAGGTTTGACCTCAAGGACGCACCTCCTTTAGCCGATAGGGAGGAGGTGGAACAGCCCGTCCCCGATGCGGCCGTGGACCTCGATGCAGCTGAGCCCGTGCTCGAGCTGCTGCCGCTGCTCGACGTGGTCGACGAGGCAGAAGAAGAGGAAGAGCCCGACAACGCGTTTCTGAGCGAAGCCGACCGGCTCCAGACCTCCGATCCGCTGAAGCTGTACGTGCGCCAGATCGGTGACGGACGCTTGCTGACGCCAGCGGAGGAGCGCGAGCTCGCGCGCCGCAAGGATCTCGGTGACGAGGCCGCGAAGCGCCGCCTGATCGAGTGCAACCTTCGGCTCGTGATGTCGATCACCCGCAACTACACGAAGGCCGGCGTCCCGCTGCTCGACCTGATTCAGGAAGGGAACATGGGCCTCATCCGCGCGGTCGAAAAGTTCGACTACAAGATGGGCTACAAGCTTTCGACGTATGCGACGTGGTGGATCCGGCAGGCGGTCACCCGCGCGCTCGCCGACCAGGGCCGCACGATTCGGCTGCCGGTGCACGTCGCCGAGCAGGTGCGCCGCGCGATGCGCTCGCGCCGCCAGTTGACCCAGAAGTTCAACCGTGACCCGACTGTCGAGGAGATCGCAAAGGATTCCGGCTTCCCCGTCGAGCGCGTCCGTGAGCTCTTCAGCCTCGTCGAAGACCCGGTCTCGCTCGAGACGCCGGTCGGGGACGGCGAGAGCATGGTTGCCGACCTGATCGAAGACATCAAGTCCGAGTCACCCGACGGCGCGCACGCAGACCAGGCACGGTCGGCCGAGCTCGGCGTTGCGATCGAACGCCTGAACCCGCGCATGAAGCACGTCGTCCTACGGCGCTTCGGCCTCGACGGTAAGCCCCCGCAGACGCTCGAGGAAGTCGGCAACGACCTCGGCATCACGCGCGAGCGGGTCCGGCAGCTGGAGACGCGCGCATTGCGCGAGCTCCGCACGGTCGCGCCGGGGCTGCAGCTCTACCTGCAGAGCTGAACCGACCCTAGCGCTCAACCTGGTTCGCTTTTAACCAGGTTGAAGAGTTTCGAGCTTGCTGCCCGAGTCCGGAAACTCGTGAAAGCTGGTTCAAGAGCGAACCAGGTTCATCTATGTATGAGCTGTCACCCGGGCGCCTACGTGGTGTAGGCGACGGACTCCATCTCGTGGAGCGTCGCGAGGCGCTTCAGCGCCTCGACCTCGATCTGGCGGACGCGCTCGCGGGTGATCCCGAGGCGGCGACCGATCTCCTCGAGTGTCTTCGGCTCGGAGTCGTCGAGGCCGTAGCGGAGGATCACGACCGCGCGGTGACGGTCGGGCAGCGAGTGGAGGGCGTCCGCGAGCGTTTGCGAGCGGAGGGAATCCTCGACCTGCTCGTCGGGCAGCGGCCCTTCGCCGGCGACGAAGTCGCCGAGTACCGCGTCGTTTGATTCACCGACCGGGGCATCGAGGGACGTCGAGGCACGCGCGGCCGCTTTGACTTCCTTCGCCTGCTGCACCGGCAAGTTGGCCTCCTCGGCGATCTCCTCGAGCGTCGGCTCACGCCCGAGCACGGCCCAGAGGGAGCGCTCGGCGCGGTTCATCTTCTGCATGCGCTCGACGATATGAACCGGCATGCGGATCGTGCGTGCCTTGTCGGCGAGCGCGCGCGCGACGGCCTGGCGGATCCACCAGGTGGCGTAGGTCGAGAACTTGTAGCCGCGGCGCCAGTCGAACTTCTCGACGGCGCGGATCAGGCCGAGCGTGCCCTCCTGGATCAGGTCGAGGAACGGCAGGCCCTGGTTGCGGTAGTTCTTGGCGATCGAGACGACGAGGCGCAGGTTGGACTGGATCATCCGCGTCTTGGCCGCCGTGTCGTCCTTCTCGATCTTCTTCGCGAGCTCGACCTCCTGGGCGGCGGTCAAAAGCGGATGGCGCCCGGCTTCGCGCAGGAAGAGCTGCAGCGCGTCGGTGGTCGTCTCCCAAGAGATCTGCAGAGGCTGCGGCTCGAGCTCCGGCTTCGGTGGTGCTTCGACCTCGCCGTCCTCGTTGACATCGAGGACGACGTCGATCTGGCGGGTCTCGAGCTCGCGGTAGACGGCGTCGGTCTCGAGCACATCGAGGCCCAACGGCTCGAGCACGTCGTTCAGCTCGGACTGCAAGACGTTGCCGCGTTCCTCCGCTACGTCGACCAGCTGCCGCAGGTCGTCGCTGAAGAGGAGGATGTCGGTCTCCGTCGCCACGCAGAGGGTGTCTAGCCGCTGCCGGAAGGACCGAAACCCCGGGTCCGGCGGTCATCCCGTGTATGCGCGATAAGACATGTTATGGAAAGCTGGCGGAGAAACCACGTTCCGCGCTTGTGGATCGCCAGATTTTCGCACCGAACGGCCGTGTCCTCGAGCCCGGCGACTATCCACAGACTTCTCCCCAGACGCGGGGAAAGACCGTGGAAATGTGGACAATTTGCTGTGCGCAAAATGCGCGCTTTTCGCGCAGACACGCCTTGTCTAGACCTGGCCGGCGGGGTACGTTGTGGATGCACCGAGCACGGGGCGCGAGTAGGTCGAAGCAGCTCCCGAGGGCCGTAGGCGGAAGCCGAAGGTTCACGGGGGATGTGGACAAAAGCGCAACCGGCTCGGTGAATTTTTTTGGTCCCGATCCCCCCGGGAGCACGGGACGTCCTTTGAAGTACGGAGCACGAATGCCCAGTTCGTGCTGCGCTCAGAGAAGTTTTCGCAAATTGCACGCTTCTCGTTTCGGGCCCCCTTGCGGCGGCGGAGTGCGGGCTCTAGGTTTCCTCTTGCACCGAGCACGGAGCGCGAGTAGGTCGAAGCAGCTCCCGAGGGCCGTAGGCGGAAGCCGAAGGTTCACGGGGGATGTGGACAAAAGCGCAACCG
>JAYUEQ010000008.1:0-6764 GCA_043739205.1 Thermoleophilia bacterium | reverse complement strand
GACGGCACCCGCGACGTCTGCGGTCTCAGGCTTTTCCTCCGAGCGTGTGTTCGGGATGAAGCGCAGCGACAGTAGTGCCGCCGCGATCCCGATCGGGAGGTTGACGAAAAAGACCCACCTCCAGGACAACGTTTCGGTGAGCAGGCCGCCGATGATCAGACCGAATGCGCCACCGCCTGCAGCGATCGCGCTCCAGATGCCGAGCGCCTTCGTGCGCTCACGCCCTTCGGCAAAGGTCGTCGTAACGATCGAAAGAGCAGCCGGCGAGACCAGCGCGGCGCCAAGACCCTGCAGGGCGCGGCCCCCGATCAGCATTCCGGACGACGTCGCGATCCCGTTGATCAGCGACGCGACGGTGAACACCGCGACGCCAGCGATGAACAGGCGCTGACGGCCGAGCAGGTCGGATGCGCGGCCGCCGAGCAGCAGGAAGCCGCCGAAGACGAGTGCGTACGCATTGACGATCCACTGCAGGCTCGTGGCCGAGAAGTGCAGCCCGTGCTGAATTGACGGCAGGGCGACGTTGACGATAGTGGCATCGAGAATGACCATGAACTGCGCGATGCAGACCAGGACGAGTACGAGCCAGCGGTTTGTTTCCGACCTCAAAACGACCTCCTCAAACAAACGATCCGCACACAAAGCGGACTCAGGACTCCGGTTACGATACCCGAAACGGACTAGCCGCTCCGGTTATTCCCGGTCGAGCACATGCACCCAGAGCACGCCCCACTCGCTGGGAACTCGTTCGTGCAACCGGAACCCGAGCTTGGCCATCACCTTGCGCGAGGCGGCGTTCGCCTCGGTCGTGATCGACACCACCCGCGCATAGCCCAGCTCACCGAACGCCCACGCGACCGACGCAGCGCCGGCTTCGGTCGCGAGCCCGTGGCCCCACCACGCCGGGTCGAGCGCCCAGCCGACCTCCGGGTCGCCGGGCCAGTAGCGATGGAACTGCGGGCCGGTGCGGCCGAACAGCTCACCGCTCTCCTTCCACTCGACGGCGAGCAGGCCGAACCCGCGCTCGTCCCAGTGCCGCGCCCAGCGGTCGAACGCCTCGTCGCTCTGCTCACGTGTTTGCACGCCTGCGAGATGGCGCGTGAAGTCGGGGTCGCCATTCCAGCGGGCGACGATGTCGCGGTCGGCCTCGGTGAACCGCCGCAGCGTGAGCCGCTCGGTCTCGATCAGAGCTTCAGCACCGTCGTCGTCATGATCACGGTCGGGACGAAACCGACGCTGGTGTTGATGTGGCGCATCGCGGCGTTGTGCTCCGCGTTCATCGTGGACACCGTCTCGACCTCCGGCCGGTCGGCCTGCAGGCGACGCAGCGACTCGACCTTGACGGCGCGGCCGATCCCCCGCCCGCGGGCCCAGGCGGCGACGGCGGTGTCGTCGGTCGACGCCGCAGTGTCGCCCGGCGTGACGCGCAGATCGGTGAATCCGGCCACCTCGTTCCGGTCGTCGATCGCGACGGTGGCGCGCACCTCGCGCCCGCGCTTCGCTGCGCTCTCCTCCTGCTCCCGAACGTCCTGAGCGGTGATCGTCGGTGCGACGGAGCCTTCGGGCATGGGAGCGTCGTTGATCGCGTCGCGTGCCCGGGCGTATGACTCGAGCAGGTCCTCGGGCGCAGCACCAACCCAGGTGACGAGGCGCCACCCGGCTGGCACGACGGGCTCGGGCAGCTCGGCGGATCGCAGAACGAGCGTGGCGCGCACGTCACGGTGGTCGTCGCGCGCGCCGACGTGGACCGCGAACCCCGCGCCCTCGTCATTCCAGTGGTGACCGAAGAACGAGCTCGCTCCCGTGTCACGAGCTGCCGCGCGGAGCTGCTCGAGTAACGCAGTTCCGATTCCCTGCCGCCGGAACCGCGCGAGCACCGCGAGATCCACGTAGACGAACGCCGGCCCATGGACGGTGAGAGCTGCAGCGCCGACGAGCATCCCGTCTTCTTCCGCGACGTAGTGCCGGCGGATCTTCGCCGAGCTGTACCGGTAATTGGCCAGCGAGAGCTCCGGCGAGCGGAAGGGCACGCCGGGCGGCGCGCACGCCTCCTCGAGGGCATGGAGCGCGAGCAGCTCATCGTCGGGAGCTGTCGACGTGTCGACTTCCCGGATACGCATGGCGACTAGTAGTGGCGGCGGCCGTTGCGCGAGCGGGAGCGCGCGCGCGAGCTGCGGTGGATCGCGTCGAACTCCTCGAGGCTGCGCCCCGAGCCGACGGCAACGCACGTCAGCGGTGACTCCGCGAGGTGCACGGGCATGTGCGTCTCGTGCCTGAGGCGCTCGTCGAGCCCGTGCAAGAGCGCTCCGCCGCCCGCGAGCACGATGCCGCGGTCCATGATGTCGGCGGCAAGCTCCGGCGGTGTCTTGTCGAGGGTCGACTTGATCGCATCGATGATCTGGTTGACCGGTTCCTCGAGCGCATGACGCACTTCCTCGCTCGAGAGGATCACGGTCTTTGGCAGACCGGAGAGCATGTCGCGCCCGCGAACCTCCGCCTGTACCTCTTCCTTCATCGCGAATGCGGAGCCGACTTCGAGCTTGATCTCCTCCGCTGTCTGCTGACCGATGAGCAGCTTGTACTCGCGCTTGATGTGATTGATGATCGCCTCGTCCATCTCGTCGCCGCCAACGCGCAGCGATTGCGAGACGACGATCCCGCCGAGTGAGATCACGGCGACCTCGGTCGTACCGCCGCCGATGTCGACGATCATGTTCCCGGTCGGTTCCGCAACGGGCAGTCCGGCGCCGATCGCAGCCGCCATCGGCTCCTCGATCAGGTACGCCTTGCGCGCACCGGCCGACAGCGTTGCCTCTTCGACGGCGCGCTTCTCGACACCGGTCACGCCCGACGGGACGCAGACGACGACGCGCGGATGCGCGAAGCGATGCTGGTGCACCTTCTGGATGAAGTGGCGAAGCATCTGCTCCGTCACGTCGAAGTCGGCGATCACGCCGTCCTTGAGCGGGCGGATCGCGCTGATCGTCCCCGGCGTGCGCCCGAGCATGCGCTTCGCTTCGAGTCCGACGGCGTGCACCTCACCGGTGCGCTGGTCGATCGCGACGACCGACGGCTCGGAGAGCACGATCCCACGACCGCGCACGTAGACGAGCGTGTTCGCGGTGCCGAGGTCGACCGCCATGTCCCGGCCACCGAAACCCGTCAGGTAGTTGAAAAGGCCCATCGGGCGCCCAAACTAGCCGAAGCCGTAGACACCTGCGAAACGGGAGGCCAGGACCCGCACGAGCAGTGAGCCCGGCAGGCCGACCACGTTGAGGAAATCACCTTCGATCTTCTCGACGAGGCTCGCTCCGAGCCCCTGGATCGCATAGCCGCCTGCCCGGCCCTCCCACTCGTGCGATGTGACGTAGTGCGCGAGCTCGCGCGGGGTCAGCGAGCGGAAGGTCACGAGCGTCGTCTCCTCGTGCAGCTCCTCCCACCCGATCGTGCGCAGGCAGAGCCCAGAGACCACCGAATGCGTCTGGCCCGCGAGCAGCTCCAGCATCGCCTCGGCCTCGCCTTCGTTCGCGGGCTTCCCGAGCAGCTCGCCGCCGAAGAGCACCTCCGTGTCGACCCCGAGCACCGGCCGGTCGTCCGGATCCACCGAACGCGCCTTCCCGGCCGCGCGCTCGAGCGGCCCGGTGCCCGGCAGCTCGTCGTAGTCCGGTGCAACGACTTCGAACGGGATCTCGAGCTGCGTGAGGATCGCGCGCCGCTGCGGCGAGGTCGACGCGAGGATCAGCGGCGGCGCCGGCGGCACGCTCATCGCAGTTGTTGCGGCTCCGTCGAGCCTACGCCTTTCCGCGCCGCCCAGATCTCCTCGCACGGCCACTTGCGCGCCCAGTCCGCAGTGACGTAGGCGTAGTGCTCGTGGGTCACAGCATCGGCAGGGGCCTGGATCTCGATCAGCCGCTCGAGCTCGAAGCCGTTCTCATGCAGCAGGTCGATCCACTCGCCGTGGGGCAGGTGGAACTCGACGCCGCCCTCGGGGAACTCGAAGCGCTTCATCCCGAACTGCGGATGCACGAGGTGCTCCTTCGCCGGCACCTCGTCGTCCGAGCAGAGGACGACGAGCGTCGAGTTGCACAGGAACACCAGGCGACCATCGGCGCGAAGCAACCGCGCGGCCTCGGGGATCCAGCGGTACGGATCGACCCAGATCGACGCGCCGTACTCCGAGACGACGAGATCGGCGCAGGCGTCCGGCAGCCCGGTGTCGGCGGCGTCGGCCTCGATCAGCGGGAACTCGATCCCGGTCTCAACCATCATCCGGCGCGCCGTCTCGAGTTGCGCGGGCGTGATATCGACGCCGATCGGCTTCCCGCCGAGCTTTGCGAGCCACGCCGAGAAGTACGCCGTACCGCAACCGAGCTCGACGACGTCGAGGCCCTTCACGTCACCGAGAACGTTGAGCTCGGACTCGTCGATCGCCCAGATGCCCCACGAGACCTCGTCCAGCGCCCAGTTGGTGGTCGCGTTCTCGTTCGTGTACTCGGCGTTCGCCCGCGTCCAGAGCGCGACGTTCTTCGCGGCGTCGTCTTTAGGCGTCGACGAGGCCATCGGGGAACCAGATCCCGATTTCGCGCTCGGCCGACTCGGGCGAGTCGCTGCCGTGCACGAGGTTGTTCGGCATCGCGAGTGCGAACGAGCCGCGCAGCGAGCCGGGGTCCGCGTCGGCCGGGTTCGTTGCACCGATCGTCTTGCGGCACGCGGCGATTGCGCCCTCGCCCTCGAGCACGAACGCGAGCGTCGGGCCTGAGGTGATGAAGTCGACGAGCTCGCCGAAGAACGGCTTCTCCTTGTGCTCCTCGTAGTGCGTCTCGCCGATCTCGCGGCTCGCCTGCACGAAGCGGGCGGCGCGGAGCTTCAGCCCGCGGCGCTCGAACCGCGCGAGGATCTCGCCGGCGAGGTTGCGCTCGACGGCATCGGGCTTTGCGAGGATGAGGGTGCGTTCGACGGCCATGCGGCCGCGCAGACTAGCGGTTCGAGCCGCTTAACGAGTCTGCTTGCGCCGCGGCGGACGCTTCACTTCGGCAAGCGCCACGGAGGAGTCGTGCTCGATCGGCGTCTCGCAGTACGGGCACACCTGCCAGAGAGCCTCGAGCGGCCGGTTACAGGTCACGCACGCCTGGCGGAGCTTCGTCGTGCAGACCGGGCAGATCAGGAACTCCTCGTCGACGTCGGCACGGCAGACCGGGCAGTGGAGGTCGCGGCCGCCGAGCCGCTTTTCCATCGCCTTGATCTCGAGCTCGCGCTCGCGAATGTCGTCGAGGTACTCCGGCGGCCGGAAGAGCATGTAGATCAATGGGCCGATGAAGGGGACGACGCCGATCGCGGTCACGACCCAGACGATCATCGGATCCTCGATCCGCCGCTTCGCGTCCTTGTTCACCCAGTAGACCGTCGCGACCCAGAAGACGAGCACGAAGAAGATCGCGAGGTTGCGCATCACGTACCACGTCGAAGAGTGGAAGAAGTCGTGCACGCCGCCGAAGGCCGATGCCGTGATCACAGGAGGATCCTTCCGAGTCCGTAGCCCGCGGCAAACGCGATCAGCACGAACGCCACCAGGAGGAAGAGGGCAAATAGGAAGACGCTGATCCGGTCACTGGAGCGAGACATCGTAAGCATTTCACTCGTCCCGGCCGGTTTCGGCAAGCGGATAGAGATCGGCGAGCAGATAGAGCGAGCCCGTCACGAGGACGCGGGGCCCGAGAGCATGAGCGTGGCTGAGTGCCTCGCGCGGGTCGTCGACGGTGTCCACCACTTCGAACCAGGTTCGCCCTCGGGCCGCAACCTCCCCCGCGGGCAGAGCGCGCTCGTTCGAGGAGCGGGTCGCGACGAGCGACCGGCCCGCGCGCCCGAGACGCTCGAGAATCCCGTCGGCGTCCTTGTCGCCGAGGATCGAGGCGACGACGACGTAGTCGTGAGGCTCCGGGAGCCGCTCGAGGAGCCAGTCGACCGCATCAGGAGTGTGCGCGCCGTCCCGCACCTCGCCGTCGCGCACCTCGAGGCGCCCGGGCAGGGACGCGTCAACCAGCTCGACCGGCCGGCCGAGAAATGCTTCAGCTGCTTCGCGCGCGCCACCCACCCGCACCTCGTTACCGAAAACGAGGTGCGCAAACTCCTCGTCGGGCAGGACGACGATCGCCTTCGGCCCCGCGACGGCAAGCTTCTCCGACGCGATCAGCTCGCGCGTGTCGCCGAGCACCTCCGTGTGCTCGAGCGCGACGTTCGTCAGGAGGACGACGCGCGCGTCGATCACGTTCGTCGCATCGAGACGCCCGCCGAGTCCGGCCTCGATCGCTGCTGCCGTGACGCCGCGCGCCTCGAAATCCTTGAAGGCCGCGGCGGTCAGCGTCTCGAACTGGGTGGCGCCGAGCTCCTCCGCGACGCCTCGCACGCGTTCGACCGCGCGCTCGAAGCCGGCGTCATCGGTCTGCAGCCGCTCGTGCCAGCCGGAGACGTGCGGTGAGGTGTAGGCGACACCGCCGATCGTCGCGGCGATCCGCCGGGCGGCTGTCGACTTGCCTTTCGTGCCGACGACATGAACGGCGTCGAACGAGCGCTCCGGGTTACCGAGGCGCTCGAGCAGGGCGACCATCCGCTCGGTGCCGAAGCCGTCCGTCGGCCACGGGCTGAGCGAAGCCAGCCACTTAGTTGCCGATTGCGTCGAGCTCACGACGGTACCGCTCGAGCTTCTCGCGCTCGGCCTCCACGACCTCGACCGGCGCGTTCGCGACGAACCGCTCGTTTGCGAGCAT
>JAYUEQ010000007.1:0-5972 GCA_043739205.1 Thermoleophilia bacterium | reverse complement strand
CCTCCGGCGCCGACGAGGGCGGCCGTGATCCACATCGCCATTCGGAAACCTGGCAGATCGAGCGAGTTGTCGGCGCCCGCAATCGCCGCGCCGACGATCGCGATCCCGAGTAACCCCGCGACGCGCGCCACCGCGTTGTTGACGCCACTCGCGATCCCGGCGTCGCTCTCACCCGCATCGGCGAGCACCGTCGAGGTGAGCGGCGCGACGATCATCGAGAGGCCGACGGCGAAGAGCAGCAACGCCGGCAGAAGCTCCGTCCAGTAGTCGAAGCCGGGTTTGAGCCGGACGAATGGGATCACGCCGACGGCGGTCACCAAAGGGCCGACGCTCATGAAAAAGTGCGGGCCGTACCGCATCGAGAGCCGGCCAACCCGTGGGGAGAGCAGGAACATGACGATCGTGATCGGGACGAGCACGAGGCCGCTCTTCAGCGGCGAGTATCCCGCCAACTGCTGTAGGAAGAGCACGAGGAAGAACGTGAGCGTCGACAGCGCGGCGTAGACCGTCAGGGTCTCGATGTTCGCGACGCTGAAGTTGCGCTTGGCAAACAATCGCAGCGGGAGCATCGGAGACGTCTGGCGGCGCTCCCACCAGAAGAAAAGGGCGAGGAGCAGAAGCCCGCCGAAGAACGTGCCGAGGATCAACGGGTCACCCCACCCTCGGCGCGGCTCTTCGATGAGGGCAAAGACCGGCCCGCCGAGTCCGAGAACGCACAGCACGCCCCCGACAACGTCAACACGCGCGCGTTCGTTCCCGCTTTCGCGTTTCGGCACCGCGTAGATGACGAGGGCGGCGGTTGCGATCGCGATCGGGACGTTGATCAGGAAGACCCAGCGCCATGAGCCGTGGGTGATCAGCCAGCCGCCGATCAGCGGTCCGATCACGAACGCGACGCCGGTCCACGCGGTCCACGAGCCGATCGCCGCGCCACGCTCCTCGCCGCTGAACGTCGTTGCGATCACCGCGAGACCGGCCGGGGTGAGGATCGCGCCGGCGACGCCCTGGAGGCCCCGCGCGAGAATCAGTGTCGTACCGTCCGGCGCTGCCGCGCACAGCACCGAGGTGAGGCCGAAGACGACGATGCCGAGGATGAAGAGCTTGCGCGGGCCGAAGAGGTCGCCAAGCGAGCCTCCGACGAGCAGAAGCGAGCCGAGCGTCAGCAGGTAGGCGTCGACGACCCATTGCTGGAGGGCGAGCCCGCCTCCCAGATCGCGCTGGATCGCAGGCAGCGCCACATTGACGACACTGCCGTCGACGAAGACGATGCTCGAGCCCAGGATGCAAGCGATCAGGACGAGCCGGTTGCGGTGCGGCGGCGACAGGTGTTCGATACTCGCAGACCGAAGGAGGGTGGCGGGATGGCGGAGTACCAAATTGTACGGCTCGAGGAAATCGACGACTGGCTCGGCGACTACCCGGGTGAGATGCGTGGGATCACCTACGCGATCGGTGCCGAGCAGGTTGCTCTCACGCACCGGCGGATGCCGCAGCACACGGGGAGCAAGGGGTCGTACGGTCATCGGCACAAGACGCAGGAAGAGATCTACTTCGTGCTCAGCGGCAAGCTGCAGTTCAAGCTGGACGACGAGATTCTCGAGGTGGCGGCGCGGCAGGCGATCCGCATTCCGCCGCAGACGTGGCGCGGCGTCTGGAACGACGAGCCCGAGGATGCGGAGCTGATCATCGTCTCGACGCGTCTCTCGGACGATCCGGGCGCCGACACGGAGAAGAGCGCCGAGGACTTCTGGCCGGAGTGACAGGGGAAGGTGGCCGGCTCGACGTAGTCGAGCCGGCCACCCGTTCTGCGCGTCCCCAACTCGCTCTCAGTTGCCGCGCGGGGCCGGCCGCGGGGCCGGCTTGCGCCGGCCGCGGAGCAGCTCGACGTGCGCGTCGCTGAGAATCTTCGTCGTCAGGTGGTCTGAAGGTCTCATCATTGAGCCTCCCTTCTCTCGCCCTCGAATATCTTGATATCAAGACACTAACAGCCAAGAATCTTGACGTCAAGACTCTTTGTGTCAAGATGTATGGGTGCCCCAACACGAAGACCACGTCGACCACTTGCTCGCAAAGATCTCCGAGCTCGGCGTGGCCGAGATCGATCCTGACGTCGAGGGCATCGTCGACCGGATCGGCAGCATTCACCACCGGATGCGCAAGGCGCAGAAAGCGACCCTCCGAGAGCACGGCCTGACCCCGGAGGAGTGGGGCGTGCTGACGAAGCTGCGGCTCGGGAGCGACGCGTGCCGCAGTTCGCCCGGGGATCTCGCGAGCGACCTCGAGCTCTCGAGCGGCGCAATGACGAGCCGCCTCGACCGGCTCGAGGAAGGTGGCCTCGTGCGCCGGCTGCCGGATCCCGACGATCGTCGCGCGGTCGTCGTCGAGTTGACGGCGAAGGGCCGTGAAGCGTGGGATACCTCGGCGAACGTTCAGGGCCGTCGGGAGGCGTTCTTCGCGCGGACGCTGACGAAGACCGAGCAGAAGCAGCTGAACACGCTGCTGCGGAAGCTCTTGCTTGGCCTTGACAAACGGGCCGGCGAGAACCCCACGCCCCATACATAGACGAACCTGATTCGCGGGGTTTGCGAACCAGATTCACGAAGCTCGAAACTCTTGAATCTGGTTCGGCTGATACCGAATCAGGTTCAGACTGAAGCGCGCTGCGCGTTCAGCCGTAGCTGCCGGTACGAAGCCCTGCGTCCCCGCTGCGCGGGCCGAGAGCGTGGAACGGCTCGCGCTCGCGCTTCCCTTCGACACAGTCGGCCACGTACTCGGCGAACGCCGGGCCGTGCTTGAAGCCGTGGCCGGAGCCGCCGCCGATCAGCCACCACGAGTCGCGTTCCGGGTGCCGATCGACGATGAAATGCGTGTCGGCCGAGAGGTCGTACTGGCAAACGCGCGTGCCGATCACGGGCGCATCGGCGAGCGCTGGAAAGCGGTGGGCGAGATACTCGCGCGCCGCGCGCTCCCACGACGGCAGCGGAATGCGCTCGAGGGTGTCGGGGTCGATCTCGTCCCCAGGCAGGTCGGGTGCGACCTTGACGCCGAGGCCGGCGAGCTCGCCGTGACCGTAGTAGGCCGCGTCGTAGTCGCAGAACCCCGGCGTGCCGCGCCAGGTTCCGTCGGCGCCGAAGAAGAAGACGTCGCGTCGCGTCACTTTCAGCTCGACGTGCTCCGGGAAGAGCGAGGCGAGCCATGGGCCGCACGCCCAGATCACGACGTCTGCGTGTGGCTCGTCCGCGGGAAGCACGCGCGCGCTCTCGTAGAGCACGCCCGCCTGCTCGCCGTCCTCGACGAGCAGCTGGGTCGCGCGCCGTGCGTGCAACACGCCGGCTTCCGGCTCGTACAGCACCCCGGTGAGATCGTCGACGTTGACGGACGGATAGAGCTCGCGGGCGGTCGTGGGCTCGAGCCATTCGTAGGGCACGTCGAGGCGGTCGAGCGAGGCTCGGCTACGCGCCTCGAAGCCGTTCTCGTTACGCGCGAACCAGGCGAGCCCGATCGGCTCCCAGATGCGCGTACCGGTCGCCTCCTGGAGCTCGATCCATTTCGTGCGCGCACTGCGCGCGAGGTCGGCGTACCAGTCAGCCTCGCCGTGCGCGAACCGCAGGAGCCGCGTGTCACCGCCGGATGCCGAACGGACGGTGCCCGGCGCATACTGCTCGACGAGCGTCACGTCCCAGCTGCGCAACGCAAGCTCTCGGGCTGTTGCAGCGCCGAAGACGCCGGCTCCGACTACGACCGCGCTGCTCATGACCGGAGCGCCTCGACGTTGCGCGCGTGGCCGGCGGCGTAATCCCAGCCGTCGATTGCGGTCGCCGTGCCGTCGAGCAGACCTTCGAGATAGCGGCGCAACGGCGGAATGTCCTCGACCGATCCGATCGGCCCGTGGCCCGGAACGATCACGCGCGGCCGGCGTGCTTCGAACGCATCGAGGATCTCGAGCCAGTGCTCGATATCTCCGTCGCCGACCCACGGGTGACTTTCTACGACGACGAGATCGCCGGTGAAGACGGTGTCCTCGAACCAGAGAAAGGCGTCCCCCTCGGTATGGCCGCCGCCGAGCGTCTCGACAACAGCGCCCTCGCGCTCGAGTCGCTCCTCGAAGACGTCGGTCGGGAAGACGACATCGAAGTCGCCGATCGCACGTTCTTCCATCAGCTCGCGCGTGCGCTCGGTCGCCACGATCGCGACGTCATTGAACGAGCGGTTGCCGTTGACGTGGTCTGCGTGCCAGTGGCTGTTGACCGCATAGGCGACCGGCGCGATCACCTCGGCGGCGAGGCGCAGCTCATCGGCTGCCGCGGTGCTCGCAAACGTGTCGAAGACGACGGTGAAATCGGCGATTCTGATGAAGCCGGCGTTCCCGACGGCGCCCGTCTCCGGCAGCGCCATCGCGGCCCAGGCGTCGTCTGCAACCTGCTCGAGCCGAAAGTGCTGCATCGCGCCCGATGCTATGCGACTGCGTCCAAGGCGGTACGCAGCGAGGCGACGAAGCGCGCCAGCTCAGCAGGTCCCTTCTCGGCTGCCTCGACGGCGCGCGAGCCCACGGCGATCCCATCCACAAGTTCGCCTGCGGCGCGCGCGTGCTCCGGCGTCGAGATGCCGAAGCCCGCGTACAACGGGACGTCTGTGACGGCGCGCGCGCGCTTTGCGAGCGGCGCGAGTGACGGGGCGAGCTCAGTGCGGGCGCCGGTGGTGCCGGTGACGGTCACGAGGTACAGCCATTCGTCGGTGGCCGCAGCCGCGAGCTTCAGGCGGTCGTCCGTGGAGGTCGGTGCAACGAGCTGCACGCGCTTGAGCTCGGGACGGATGTCCGCAGGCAGGTCGACGACGATGAACGACGTGGCGCCGGCCGCTCGTGCATCCGTTTCGAGGCGCTCCCAGCCGTAGGCGTCGAAGATCGAGGCGTAGGTCATCAGGACCAACGGCACGCTCACCCGGGCGCGCGTCTCGGCGAGCACCTCGAGGCACCGCTTGGTGCGCATCCCGGCGGCGAGCGCACGCTCGCCTGCGCGCCTGATCACCGGCCCGTCCGCAAGTGGGTCGGAGAAGGGGAAGCCGAGCTCGATGATGTCGGCGCCTGCCTCGACCGCAGCCTGCACGAGCTCGGGCGTGTCGGGCATCGCCATCAGATAGACGACCAGTTTCTTCATCGGGCGAGCACCTCCGCGAGATCCTTGTCGCCGCGCCCGGAGAGGCACACGACGACGAGCTCGTCGCCGCAGTCGAGTGCGCGCGCGAGTGCGTGCGACGACTCGAGTGCCGGGACGATGCCCTCGGTTTCGCAGAGCCGGTGGAACGCAGCGAGCGCCTCGTCGTCCGTGCACGGGAGGTACTCGGCACGGCCCGTGTCGCGCAGGTAGGCGTGCTCGGGGCCGACGCCTGGATAGTCGAGGCCGGCCGAGATCGAGTGCGCGTCCATGATCTGGCCGTCTTCGTCGGCGAGCAGCGACGAGCGGGCACCGTGCAGCACGCCCGGCCGGCCGGTGCCGAGTGAGGCTGCGCCGGCCGCCTCGACGCCGATCAGGCGAACGTCTTCGTCGGGAACGAAGTCGTAGAACATCCCGATCGCGTTCGAGCCACCGCCGACACACGCGACCACCGTCTCGGGCAGGCGGTCCTCGATCTGCAAGATCTGCTCTCTCGTCTCGCGCCCGATCACGCGTTGCAGCTCGCGGACGATCTCGGGATAGGGAGCAGGGCCGACGCATGAGCCGATCAAGTAGTACGTCGTGTCGACGTTTGCGATCCAGTCGCGGATCGCCTCGCTCGTTGCCTCCTTGAGCGTGCGCGTGCCGAACTCGACGGGCCGCACCTCGGCGCCAAGCAGGTTCATCCGCTCGACGTTCGGCGCCTGGCGGCGGATGTCTTCGCTGCCCATGTAGACGATGCACTCGAGGCCGAAGCGCGCGCAGACGGTCGCCGTTGCAACGCCGTGCTGCCCCGCGCCGGTCTCGGCGATGATCCGC
>JAYUEQ010000006.1:0-15877 GCA_043739205.1 Thermoleophilia bacterium | reverse complement strand
GGGCCGGTGACCCCGGCCCCCGACGACGAAGCGCTACGCCTTAAAGGACTTAGCCTTCGAGAACCTTCTTCGCCTTCGCGAGCGACGGCAGCGCCGCCTTCGCCTTTGCGAGCGCGCGTGCGCGCACGTCGACCGACGCGGGCTTGGCCGCGATCGTGATCTCCTCGCCCGTGGCGGGGTTGCGACCCTGCCGCGCCTTGGTGGCCGGCTTGAGGCGCACCGTCAGCTGGACGAGGTTGCCGATCTTGACCTTCTGCGCATTGCCGATCTCGCTGAGGATGACTTCCTCGAGCGCGGTCAGGACGTTCTTTGCTTCGTTGCGGGTGATCCCCGCCTGCTCGGCGACGGCGTCGGCGAGCTGAGTCTGGGTGAGTGCCATCACATCTCCTGAATTGGGGTGCAGCGCGGCATTCAAGCGGTTCCGGCGGACAGCGGCTCAGGGACGGCGCTGGGAACGGCGTAGCGCGTCGAGCCGGCGGCGGGCCTGTTTCGTCGGCCGCTCGCCCAGTTCTGCCCCCAGGGGACGGGCCAGTTTCCGCTGAAGTGCCTGCTCCTCGCGGGCTTTTGCCGACTCGGGGGTCTCGGCGTAGAGCGTCCGCGCGACCGTCGCGGACCCCCGTTTGTCGCTCAAAGCCGTCACCGCGAGCGACCAGGTCACCGTGCCGATCCGGAGCTCGACGTCGTCGCCGATGCGCACGTCCTTCGACGGCTTGACCCGCGCGCCGTTCACCTGCACGTGGCCGGCGAGGACGGCGTCGGTTGCGAGGCTGCGCGTCTTGTAGAAGCGCGCCGCCCAGGCCCACTTGTCGATGCGGACGTGTTCCACTGGTATCTCTCTTACCCGTGCAGCTCCGTCGCGTCCAGGTGCTCTTCACGCTCGTCGGCGTTGCGGAGGCCTCGATCCTGCCGTTTCTCCCGATCGTGCTCAAGGACCACGGGCTCTCCGCTGCGGAGATCGGCGTCGCGCTCGCGGTCGCCGCGCTCGCGGGCTTCGTCTCGACACCGCTCTGGGGCCACGCGGCCGACGGGCGGCTGGGCGCCGCGCACGCGCTGGCCATTGCCTCGACCGCGGCCGCGATCGCGGTCGTCCCGCTCACCGTCGTGGACAGCTTCTTCGCGCTGACGATCATCGTCGTCCTCATCACCGCCGCACGCTCGGCGATGGCGTCGCTGACCGATGCGATCGCGCTCGAGCAGCTCGGCGACGACCGCGCGCAGTACGGGCGGGTACGGCTCTGGCTCAGCCTCGGCTGGGCGCTCTCTGCGTGCGTGTGGGGAATCGTGCTCCAGACGGGCAGCCTCGACTGGCTGCCGTGGATCTACGCAACCTGCGTGCTCGTAGTCGCGTTCGCGTCGTACTCCGTCGGCGGCGGTCGCGCAGTACGCGAGCCGACGCCGACCGGCGCTCGTCGAACGATGCTGGTCGCGCTCGCGCCGTTCCTCCTCTCGTTGCTCCTCCTCTTTGCCGCGTTCAATGCGACGTTCTCGTTCGTCTCGCTCCGGATCCGCGAGCTCGGGGGCGGCCTCTTCGTCGTCGGTGCGGCGACCGCGCTGCAAGCGATCGCCGAGGCGCCGGTGATGCGCATCACGCCGCGGCTGAACCGCGTGCTCGGCCACCGCGTGCTCTACGTCGTCGGCTCGCTCTTCTTCATCGTGGCGTTCGTGGCGTGGGCGTTCCTCGACGACCCGCTCGCGATCGCGCTCGTCAAGCTCATTGCGGGCGTGGGGTTCGCACTCGTCTACGTCGGTTCGGTGCTGCTCGTCGACGATCTCGTCCCGCCGGCGTTACGGGCGACGGGACAGGGGCTCGCGAAGGCCGTCTCGTTCGGGCTGTCGCCGATTCTCGGCTCACTGGCCGGAGGCGCCGTCTACGACTACGCAGGCCCGCGCGCGCTGTTTCTCACGTGCGCCGGGGCAGCCCTGGTCGCAGCCACGTCGGTGTCCGTGATCGCGGCTCGCGGTCGCGCTAGGCGCGGATCGCCCACGTGAAGTTGACGCTCATACCGACAAGCTAGGCCCCGCGGTCGCGCTCCGCCTCGGCCGCCGGGACGATTCGCCGTCCCCCTCGGGGACGACCCCTAAAGGGGGTCACTGCCTATGATCGACACCATGGACCCTGAAGAGCTGACCGCCGTTGGCGCGCCGGTGCGCGCCGACCTCCCGCCGGAGACGCGCATGGGCGCGGTGCATCTCACCGTCGCCGATCTCGACCGGTCGCTTGCCTACTACGACACGCAGATCGGGCTGCGCGTGCACGCGCGCGCCGAGGGCCGCGCTCAGCTCGGGACGGGCGGCGAAGACCTGCTCGTGCTGACCGAGGAGCCGGGCGCCAAGCCCGCCGACGGGTACTCGGGGCTCTTCCACTTCGCGTTGCTCGTCCCCGAGCGCATCGACCTGGCGCGCTTCCTGGCACACGCGGCCCGCGACCGTGTGTCGCTGAGCGGGCTGTCGGATCACTTCGTGAGCGAGGCGATCTACCTCCGCGACCCCGACCATCACGGGATCGAGATCTACGCCGACCGCCCTCGCGAGCGCTGGGAAGGTCAGGTCGGTACGAGGCTGACGACGCTGCCGCTCGACACGAATGACCTGCTCGCGACGCTCGACGACCCGCTATCGGAGCCCTTCGACGGTCTCGCCTCGGGCACCGTGATGGGGCACGTGCACCTGTGTGTGGCCGACGTCGAGCAGTCGGTGGGCTACTACCGCGACGTCGTGGGCTTCGGCTTGATGGCGCAGCTCGGCGACCAGGCGGCATTCCTCAGCGCCGGGGGCTACCACCATCACCTCGGCGCCAACACCTGGCAGAGCGCAGGACGTCCGTATGCACCGGAAGGTTATGCCCGCCTCACGCAGATGACGGTCGTGCTCCCTGACGACGCCGCGCGCGACACGCTCGCGGAGCGCCTGGGGGGCGCCAACGTGCTCGATCCGTCCGGCATTCCGGTCGGGCTCGCGTCGTAGCAGCCCGGCGAGGGCGGTAGGCTTGCGCGCGATGGAGGTCGAGGAACGCACCGAAGAAGCGCCCGACGAGGCCCATCGGCGCGACCTCTCGGGGGTCTCCCGGTATTACGAGCTCGCGAAGCGCGCCGAGTGGCAGGTCAAGGATCTGCCCTGGGGCGAGATCGCACCGATTCCCGAGTACAAGGGCTCGCCACAGAAGCTGGCGCGCCGCCAGGATCTCTGGCGGTCGGTGATCACGCAGCAGTTGCAGGCCGACGAGCTCGCCGTCGAGATGGCGACACAACTCTTCGCGATCGCTCCCGACCACGAGGCGAAGCTCTACTACACGACGATGGTGCAGGACGAGTCGCGCCACACCGAAGCGTGGTTGCAGCTGATCGAGCAGACGGGCGGGATGGCCGAGCGCGATCCATACCTCGACCAGCTCGCTGCGCACGTGCTGCACGCGGACACGCTCGAGGAAAAGGTCTTCCTGATGCAAGTGTTCTACGAGCGTCTGATCATTCCGCGCTTCCGCATGATCGCGCGCGCGACGCGCGGCACGATCCTCGAGGATCTCTGCAACCGGCTGACGATCGACGACGGCATTCACCACGGCGCCGGCATGGCCTACGAGCGCGTCTTGCTCGAGCACGCTGGGAACAAGGTGAAGGGGAGCCTCGTGGACGCTGCGAACAGTCTGCTGCCGATCTTCGCGAAGCACGCGCTGTGGCGCCCCAAGGCGCGGGAGTTCATCGGTGCGCTGATGCGCGACACGGACATTCGGATGTTGCGCGAGGACCTCGAGCAGGGCATCCGGCTCGCTCAGTCGCTCGGGATCGACGCGAGCGACATCGTGCTCCCGCCCGAGCTCTCCTAACCCGCTTCGAGGATCAACCGCGGCGTGCGGCCGAGGCGCACGACGTCCGTGACACGGACGCGCTGCGTCCCGAGCGACAGCGTGTCGCCGGGCGACGGCGGATCGTCAAGCTGGATCCGGCCCGTCGCGATTACGGCGCTTTCACGCCGCAACTCATATTTGTAGTCCTCCACCGCAGTTGACCCCCAAGTGCCGAGCTTGCCGCCGCCAGTAGGCTCACCCTACATATGGCGCAACTTCCACTAACCGGTGGCTGTCTTTGCGGTGGCGTTCGTTACGAAATCGACGAGCCGCTCGTCTCAGCTTCGTACTGTCATTGCACGCGCTGTCAACGTCGCACCGGCTCGGGCGCGTCTGCCCAGGCGCGCATCGTTCCCGGCTCGCTTCGGATCCTCACCGGCGAGGAGCTCGTTTCGGAATGGGTGCCCGATGAAGGCTTCGCGAAGTGCTTCTGCTCTGCCTGCGGCAGCGCACTCTGGAGCCGCCACCCGAAGAGCGGCGCGATGAGCGTCCGGCTCGGCACGTTCGACGGCGACCCGGGCATCAAGCCGCAGTGGCACCAGTACGTGGCGTACGCCTCCGCCTGGGAGCCGCTCCCCGATGACGGCCTGTCGCGCTACCCGGAGGGAAAGACGGCCTAGAGATCACCGCACGCCGACGGTACGGTTGATGCGTGGCGAAAGCGCGCACAAAACCGCGTCGTTCGGCGAAATCGCCGTCTGCGCTCAAGGAACGGGTGGCCGAGCTCGAGCACGAGCGGGAGCTCCTCAACTCGATCGCGAACAACGCGCCGAGCTTGCTGTGTCTGATCGACGGCGACGGGCACGTGCGCCCGTTTGCGACCAACAAGGCGTTCGAGCGCACGCTCGGCTATGAGCCGCACGAGACGGGCGGCGCCTATTTCTGGGATCGCTACGTTCCGGACGGAGAGCGTGCCGCCGCACGCGACTCCATCCTCTCGGCCGTTCGCAGCCGCGCGCCGAGCGAGTACGAAGGCAGGTGGATGCAGCGGGACGGGACCCCGATCGAGGTTGCATGGTCCTGCACGCCGCTGCCGAGGATCGCCAGTGGCCCGGTCTTTCTCATCACCGGCACGGACATCACCGAGCGCAAGCGCCATGAAGCGGAAGTGCGCCGTTCGCGCGCCCGCATCGTCGCCGCCGCCGACGACGCGCGCCGGCGCCTCGAGCGCAACCTGCACGACGGTGCCCAGCAGCGCCTGATCGCCCTGCTCCTGCAGCTGCGCGGAGCGCAGCGCGGCACGCTGGAGACGATCGCTGTGGTCGACACTGCCGTCGACGAGCTTGCGGCTGCGGTGCGCGAGTTGCGCGAGCTCGCCCAGGGCATTCATCCGTCGGCGCTCACCGAGCGTGGGCTTGCAGCGGCGCTGCGAATAGTCGCTGCGCGGGCGCCGCTTGACGTCGAGCTGGACGTCACCGACGCGCCGATCGAGACCAACGCGGCGGTCGCCGCGTACTACATCGTCTCGGAGTCGCTCAACAACGTCGCGAAGTACGCCGGCGCCTCGCGCGCGGCGGTGCGCGTGCGGGAGACCGGCGAGCGGCTGGTGGTCGTCGTCGAGGACGATGGCCAGGGCGGGGCGAACATGGATGGCGGCACCGGTCTGCGTGGCCTCGTCGATCGCGTTGCCGCGCTCGACGGCTCGCTCGACGTCGACAGCCCGCCCGGCGGCGGGACGCGCCTGCGGGCTGAGTTGCCGCTCGGCCCCTAAAGGTGTCTGACACCCCTTAGGGGCGCGGCTCGACCTCGCCGCTCGCTTAAGGTGTCAGACACCGTTATGTGCTTCGACCTCGACTCCACTCCGCCGATTCCGGCGATCGCCGGCGCGTCCGTGTCGCACGACGACCTCGTGCTGACCGCAGCGGACGGGAACGAGTTCGCGGCGTTCCTCGCGACGCCCGACGAGCCCGCGACCGTCGGCGTCGTCATTTACCCCGACGTGCGCGGCCTCTATCGCTTTTACGAAGAGCTCGCATTGCGGTTTGCAGAGCGCGGCTTCGCAGCGATCGCCTTCGACTACTTTGGCCGCACAGCGGGCGCGGAGAAGCGGGACGACGACTTCGAGTACATGCCGCATGTCGACCAGACGACGGACGACGGTGTGCAGGCGGACGCACGCGCGTGCTCCGACCATCTGCGCAGCCTCGGCGTGCGCTCGGTGTTCAGCGTCGGCTTCTGTTTCGGCGGCCGCGCATCGTGGGTTGGCGCTGCGTCGGGCCTCGGCCTCTCCGGCGCGATCGGCTTCTACGGCTCTCCGACGCGCCAGCGCGGCGGTCCGAGTGCCGTCGAGCGGGCCGCGCAAATCGAGGCGCCGATTCTTGCGTTGCAGGCAGGCGACGACGGCGGCATCAGCGCCGACGACAATGCTGTTTTCGCCCGCGCGCTGACGGAGGCGGGCGTCGAGCACGAGGTCGTGACCTACGACGGCGCGCCGCACAGCTTCTTCGATCGCAAGCAGGAGGCGTTCGCCGCTGCATCGGACGACGCCTGGCGTCGCACGCTCGCGTTCATCGTCGACCATTCGTGATCCTCGCGGTCGACCAGGGGACGACCGGGACCACATGTCTCGTCGTCGACGACGAGCTGAACGTGCTCCGGCGCGGCTACGCGGAGCTTCCGCAGCACTTTCCGCGTCCGGGTTGGGTCGAGCACGACCCAGAGGAGATCTGGCAGAGCGTGCTCGCAGCCGCGAGCGCAGCTGGGCTCGATGATGTCGACACGGTCGCGATCACCAACCAGCGCGAGACAACGCTGCTCTGGGACAGAGTCACGGGTGAGCCCGTCGCGCCGGCGATCGTGTGGCAGGACCGGCGCACCGCCGAGCGCTGCCGTGAGCTCGACGCCGCGCTGATCCGCGAGCGCACCGGACTCGTTCCCGATCCGTACTTCTCGGCGACCAAGCTCGAGTGGCTGTTGCGCGAGCATCGACGCGACGGCCTTGCCTTCGGCACCGTCGACAGCTGGCTCGTCTGGAAGCTGACCGGCGGCGAGGTGCACGCGACCGACGTGACGAACGCCTCGCGCACGCTGCTCGTCTCGCTCGCGACGCGCGACTGGGACGACGAGCTCCTCGACCTCTTCGGTGTCGACCGTGCTCTGCTGCCCCAGATCTCACGTTCGGAGGACGTCTTCGGTGAAGGGACGCTCCTCGGGCGGGCCATGCAGATCCGCGGCATCGCAGGCGACCAGCAGGCCGCGCTCTACGGGCAGGGCTGCCACGAAGCGGGGGAGAGCAAGGCGACCTACGGCACCGGCACCTTCCTGCTCGTCCACACGGGCGAGGATGCATCGCCGCCGCCGCACGGATTGCTGAAGACGGCCGCGGCGGACGGATACGCACTCGAAGGGGCGGTGCTCGTGAGCGGCGCGGCCCTGCAGTGGCTGCGCGACGGACTGGGCGTGCTCTCAGACGCGGCGGAGAGCGAAGCGCTTGCGCGCAGCGTCGACTCGTCGGGCGGGGTCGTGTTCGTCCCCGCGCTGACCGGTCTCGGCTCGCCGTGGTGGGACGCCGATGCTCGTGGGGTGATCTCGGGGATCACGCGCGGCACGACACGCGCTCACCTCGCGCGGGCCGCGCTCGAGGCGATCGCCCACCAGGTGGCAGACGTCGTCGAAGCGCTTCCCGAGCCGCCCGCCGTGCTGCGGGCCGACGGTGGTGCAAGCGCGAACGGCTTCCTGATGCAGTTTCAGGCCGACCTGCTCGGCGTGCCCGTCGAGGTGGCTGCGGAGCGGGAAACCACAGCCCTCGGTGCGGCAGCGCTCGCCGTCGGCCGCGACGCGCGCGTTGCCGTCGGGGCGACCTACGACCCGGCCCTTGGGGCCTCTGAGCGCGAATTGCTGCGGGAGGGCTGGCGGAGTGCGCTGAACCGTTCGCGAACTTAACGAGAAGTTCTTAGTTAGCGGGTGCATCCTTAGGCCAACAGACGAGCGAGGAGGCAAAGCGTGGAGAAGCTCGAGCAGGCGCTGTTCGAGATCCGCCGGGTGATCGCGGGTCAGGAAGAGATGTTGGAGCGGGTGCTCGTCTGCCTGCTTGCCGGCGGGCACGTGCTGATCGAGGGTGTGCCCGGCCTCGCGAAGACGCTCACGATCAAGACGACGGCGGCGGTGCTCGGTGGCTCGTTCCAGCGCGTGCAGTTCACGCCGGACCTCGTCCCGTCGGACCTCGTCGGCACGCGCGTCTACCGGCCCGACAAGGCGGAGTTCGACACCGAGCTCGGCCCCGTGTTCTGCAACTTCCTGCTCGCGGACGAGATCAACCGCGCCCCGGCGAAAGTGCAGTCGGCGCTGCTTGAAGTCATGCAGGAGCAGCAGGTGACGATCGGCCACAACACGTTCGAGGTTCCGAAGCCGTTCCTCGTGCTTGCGACGCAGAACCCGATCGAGTCTGAGGGGACCTACCCTTTGCCCGAGGCGCAGGTCGACCGGTTCATGCTCAAGGTGCTCGTCGACTATCCGACCCACGACGAGGAGCTCACCGTTGTCTCGCGTTCGCTCGAAGCGGCGCCGGAGCTCACCCAGGTGCTTTCGCTCGAGGATCTCCAGCAGCTGCAGCGTGAGGTCGCCGCGGTCTACGTCGACCCGGCACTGATCAGCTGGACCGTCGACGTTGCGACCGCGACCAGGCGGCCGAAGGAGCACGGGCTCGACGACGTCGCCGACTACGTCGCGTTCGGCGCCAGCCCGCGCGGGCCGATCAGCCTCGTCTCGGCCGGGCGCGCGCTCGCGGTGATCCGCGGCCGCGACTATGTCGTGCCGGCCGATCTCGAGTCCCTCGTGCGCGATGCCTTCCGCCACCGCCTCGTGCTGTCGTACCGCGCGCTCGCCGAGGAGGTCGCGCCCGACACGATCCTCGATCAGGTGCTCGCAAAGGTGCCGGTGCCGCAGATCGATCTCGGTCGCGCGCGCGACGTCGCGTAACGAGAGACCGCAGTGTCGACGGCTTCCGATCCGCTCGCTCCTCTCCGCACCCCGGATCGTCCCGGCCCGGGGCCGCTGTCGTCGGCGTCGTTGCGCGCGCTCGAGTTGTCGGTTGGCCGTCGCGTCGATGGGTTGCTAGCCGGGGACTACAAGTCCGCGTTCGCGGGCGTCGGGAGCGAGCTCTGGCAGGTGAGGCCGTACCAGGCGGGCGACGACGTACGTCGGATCGAATGGAACGTCACGGCGCGAACCGGGAACCCGCACGTTCGTGTCGAGTTGGCGGAGCGCGTGCTCGTCACGTGGCTCGTGCTCGACGCGTCGGCGTCGATGGCGTTCGGTACGGCCGAGCGCCGGAAGGCCGACGTCGCGGAAGGGGTCGCGGTCGCCATCGGCTATGCGGCGACGCGCCGTGGAAACCGGCTCGGCACGATCTCCTTTGGGGCGGAGCCCACTGTGGAGCGTCCGCGCCAGGGGCGGCGCGCGTTGCTCGATACGCTGCACTTGTTGCGCGACCTGCCGCCGTCGGGCTCCGGCTCGTTGGGTGCCGCGCTCGAAGTCGCCGACAAGGTTGCCCGCCAACGCGCCCTGATCGTCGTCGTTTCGGACTTTCGTGGACAGCCTGATTGGCGGCAACCGCTGCTCCGGCTCGCTGGACGCCACGCAGTGCTCGCAGTGGAAGTGCGCGATCCTCGCGAACAGGAACTGGCCGACGTCGGCGAGCTACGGCTCGTCGATCCGGAGACGGGTCGTCAGCTGCGCGTGGACACGGGCGACCGTCGCCTGCGCGAGCGGTTCTCCGCAGCCGCAGCGACCGAGCGGCGCGCGCTCGTCGCAAGCCTCGCCTCTGCGGGCGTCCGGCACGTAGCCGTGTCGACCGAAGGTGATTGGCTGCGCCCGCTGGCAGCGTTTCTGCGGCAAGGGAGGCACGGCCGGTGAGCTTCGCCGCTCCGCTCCTCCTGCTCTTTCTGCTCGCTGTTCCGGCGGCAGTCTCGGGATATCTCTGGCTCGAGCGGCGGCGAGAAGCACGCGCTTCCAGCTGGGCCGCCCCGGGGTTGCTGCCGAATCTCGTCGAGCGGCCGCCGAGCTGGCGCAGGCACCTGCCGACCGCGTTGCTCTTCGCAGGAGTGGCGCTCCTGCTCGTCGGCTTTGCGCGGCCGCGCACCTCGATCAGCGTCAAACGCGAGGAAGCAACTGTCGTGCTCGTCCTCGACGTCTCCGGCTCAATGGCTGCGAAAGACGCACAGCCATCGCGTCTCGGCGCTGCACGGACCGCGGCGCTGCAGTTCGTCGCCAGGCTTCCGAAGGGCTATCGCATGGCGCTCATCACGTTCTCCGACCACACGGCCGTGGTCGTGCCCGCGACGCACGACCTGACCGCGATGCGCACAGGAATTATGCGCGCGAAGTCCGGCCCGCAGGGAACCGCGCTCGCAGAGGCTGTGTCGCGCGCCGTCGACGTCGGGCTATCGGTGAAGGGGCAGACACAGACGGAGCGGCGGCCGCCTGCGATCGTCGTCCTCTTCTCGGACGGTGGACAGACCGCCGGACGCGTGACGATCGCGCAGGCCCAGACGAAGGCGAAGAAGTCGGGCATCCCGGTCTCGACGGTCAGCGTCGGGACGCCGGACGGTGTGGTCATTCAGGCGCTCAAGGGCGGGTTCACCGAACGGATCCAGGTGCCGGCCCAGCCCGCTTCGCTGCAGGCGATCGCGACGGGCAGTTCGGGACGTTTCTATCCGACCATCTCGGCGGTCGACGTGAACGCGATCTATCGCGAGCTCGGCTCGCGGGTCGGCCGCCAGAACAAGACCGTCGAGGTGACGGCCGTGGCGGCCGGCGGCGGGCTCGTCTTGATCCTGGCGGGCGCCGTCCTCTCGGGCGCGTGGTTCAGGAGGTTCCCGTGAGGGTCGCGCTGGTTTCGCTCGTGGCGGCGCTCGCGGGCGCGGCCGCGCTCGCGCCCGCCGGTGGTGCCACCACTGAGTGCCGCGGCATCCAGGCGTGCATCCGCGTCGTCGGGCCGTGGGTCGTCGTGCCGGCGCGGGGAACCGCGGTGTACCTCCTGACCTGTCCGGGCGGCCGCAGCGTGGTCGGCGGGTTGGACGCACAGGTCACCTCGCGCGACGTTCGGCTCGGGTTCGACGGGCGGCTGAGTGCGCCGGTCCAGCCCGGCTCGACGACGACGCGCTATGCGCTCTTCCGCGCGGTCTCGTTCTCGAGCCACGTGCAGGCATTCCAACCGCTGCTCGGTTGCGTGCCGCTGCAGGGCGGGGGAGGGCGCTCGACGGTGTCTGCGTACGTCTCGCCGCCGGGGCCGTCACTGGAGTACCGCTCGCGGATCGCGGTGATCGCGCCCGGATCGGTCGGGTTCGCGAAGGTCTCGTGCCTTGCGAGCGAACGGATAGTCGGCTCGTGGCACGCAGTCGCGTTCCGCACGAAGAATCCGCCGGCGCTTGACAATGTGGGTCGCATCGACACGACGACGGTCGTCGTCGGCAAGAAGGTGGTTGTGAGCGCATCGGCGAGCGACGGGCTGTCGATCGACGCGCACGCGATCGTGCAAGCCGGCGCGGAGTGCGCGCCGTGAGCTTCTCGTCTCCCTGGCTGTTGCTTGCACTGCTGATCGTGCCGGCGACGCTCACGCTTGCGCTGTGGCTCGACCGGCGTCGCGCGCGGTATGCCGTCGCGTTCACGAACCTCGACGTGCTTGCCTCTGTCGCCGGGACACGCAGGTCGTGGAAGCGGTGGGCACCGCTCGCGTTGTTCCTACTCGCTCTCGCGGCCGCGTCGACCGCGCTGGCGCGACCGAGAGCGACCGTGTCGGTTCCGGCGAGCCGCGCCACCGTCGTGCTGCTCGTCGACGTGTCGGGATCGATGCGCGCCGCCGACGTCAAGCCGACGCGGCTCGGCGCAGCGCAGAGCGCGATGGGCGCGTTCGCAGACCGCGTGCCAAAGGGCGTGAAGATCGGGCTGGTCTCCTTCAGCACCGGTCCGGACCTGCTCGTGATCCCGACGACCGACCGAACGATCCTCCACGAAGGCATCGACCTGCTCTCGCCCGAGGCGGGGACCGCGATCGGTGATGGCCTCGGGCTCGCCGTGCAGACGGTGAAGACTTCGGTCGGCGACGCGCCGCGCAGCAAGGACGGCAAGATCCCCGGCGCGATCGTCTTGCTCTCGGACGGCGCCCAGACGCGCGGCGAGTTGACGCCGCTGCAGGGTGCAGCCCTCGCCCGCAACGCCGGTATCCGTGTCTTCACTGTCGCGCTCGGTACGAACAATGGAACGCTCGATCCGGGTCAGTTCGGCTTCGGCTTCGGAGGTGGGGGCGGCGGCGGGCTGGGCTTCTCGCGGCGCTTCCCGGTACGGCCCGACCCGGTGACGCTCGCAGCGATCGCGCGCGCGACTGACGGGCAGACGTTCCGCGCCGAGTCGGCATCGAAGGTGCAGCAGATCTACAAGCAGTTGGGCGCAAGCATCGCGCACAAGGCGTCGAAGCGGGAAGTCTCGTCGTGGTTTGCGGGTACTGCGGCGTTGCTGCTTTTGCTCTCGGTGGGCGCCGCGCGTGTGACCGGCGAGCGGCTTCCCTAGCCGTAGGTCGCGCCGGGCTCAGTCGCGCGCAGCGAGCGCCGCGCGGATCGTCGACTTGAGGTCGCTCATCGTGAACGGCTTTTGGAGGTAGGGAAACTCCGCTCCGATCTCTCGGAGCGACTCGCCCGCGTACCCCGACATCAGCACAGCGCGCATGCCTGGCCGCTCGCGCCGGATGCGTGCGATCAACTCCGGCCCGCTCGCCTCGGGCATGACGACGTCGGAGATCAGGAGGTGGAAGTCTTGCTCGGCAGCGAGCCTCAGCGCCTCGCCGGGCGTCGCCGCGGTCGTGACGTCGTAGCCGGTGTCGGTGAGGACCGCTGCGACGTAGTCGCGGACCGATCCGGCGTCGTCGACGACGAGGATGCGCTCACCGCGGGCGGTGTCGGCCTCCTCGGGGGAGTCCACCAGGTTGGGGGCGGGGATGTCGTGCTCCGGCAGGTAGATCTTGAACGTGGTGCCGACGCCGGGCTCTGAGTACACCGAGACCGCGCCGCCCGATTGCTTGACGATTCCGAGCACCGTCGAGAGCCCGAGACCCGTTCCTGCCCCGAGAGGCTTGGTGGTGAAGAACGGATCGAAGATGTGCGGCAGCACCTCGGGCGCGATGCCGTGGCCTGTGTCCTTCACCTCGAGCCGGGCCCAGCCGCGCTCATCGGTGAAGAGCGACACCCGCAGCTCGTGCTCGTCGGCGTGCCCCTCGGGCAGGGCTTGCGCCGCGTTGATCAGCAGGTTGACCAACACCTGCGCGAAGCGGGATTCGCTCCCGAGCACCAGCGGCGCCGGGCGCAGGTCCCGCACCAGCGTGGCGCGGTGGCGCAGCTGGTTGCCGGCCACGTTCAGCGACGACTCGATCGCTTCTTCGAGCCGCACCGGCACCGGCTGCTGGAGGTCGGTGCGCGCGAAGGTCTTGAGGTCGCGCACCACGTGCTTGATGCGGCTCGCGCCGTCGCGCGCGTCGGAGAGGGCCTTGAACACCTCGGCGAGCGCTCCGGGCTGCAGCTGCGGGGCGCAGCGCCGCAGCTCGTCCTCGACGAACTCCAGCGAGGCCGACAGCCACGCCAGCGGGTTGTTCACCTCGTGCGCGACCCCCGCGGCGAGCAGCCCGATCGACGCCAGCCGGTCGCTCTGCATCAGGCGCGCCTGCAGCTCGTGCAGCTCGGTGGTGTCGAGCGCGACCACGCCCAGGCTGTGGTCGTCCATGCGGAAGCGGCGCGCCGAGTAGTGGCGGCCGTGGTCCACGTACTCCTCGCGCAGCTGCTCGCCCGTGCGCAGCACCTCGGGCCAGCGCGCGGTGAAGACGGCGGCCCGCTCCGCGCCGAGCAGCTCGACACCGTCTTGCCGAGGATCTCGCGCAGCGGCTTGCCGTACGCCTGCTCGGCGGCGGTGTTGCCGTCGCGGTAGACCCACCCGGTGATCTCGCCGAGCGGGTTGCGCTGCGCCTCGTAGACGAGGACCCCCTCGGTGAGGTTCTCGAAGAAGGTGCGGTAGCGCGCCTCGGCCGCCGTCACCTCGGCCGTGACCTGCTCGAGCTTCACCCGCTTGGCGAGCAGCAGCCGCTCCAGCTCCTTGCGCTCGGTGACGTCGCGCGAGATGCAGACGAGGCCGATCACCTCGCCGCTCCCGTCGCGCCAGGGCGTCTTGTGCGTCAGCAGCGTGCGGCGCTGGCCGCCGCGCAGCAGCAGCTCCTCCTCCAGCTGCGCCGAGACGCCGTCGTCGATCACCAGCCGGTCGTGCAGCTCGGCGACGCTGGCCTCGGAGAGGTCCCCGTAGAAGTCGATGCTCTGCCTGCCGAGCAGGCCCTCCTCGCCCACGCCGAACATCTCCACCGCAGCCGGGTTGACCAGCAGCACGCGCCCGGCGAGGTCCTTGACGATCACCGCGTCGGTGGTGGTGTCGGCGAACGCGCGCACGAGCGATGCCGCGAGACCGGGATCCTCCTCGTAGGCGCCGGCCTCGAGGCTGAAGAGCCCGGCCTCCTGCTCCCTGCCGCCGTCGAGCGAGCGCCCCACCCAAGCCCCCTAAGCGGGAACCGCCGGCCCGCAGAGCCAACACAGTGCCTCGCCACGCTCCCGGGACCAAGGGGCTCCTGGTGGGGACTTCCCACTATTCAACGTTGAACGGCGCACCAGGCCCGCAGCGCGCTCACGGGCAGCGCTCCGCCCCAGGGCGCGGGTGCTCCTCGACGCGGGGACGCGCCAGTTCGAGGTAGATTCAAGCGCGGCGCCGGGCCGGCCGATTCCACCTCGACCCCACCGACCCTGCGAGGCCCATGTCCTGGTTCACGCGCGAGCCAAAAGTCCTCCAGCCCGAGGTGGTCGACCCGGCCGACCACGACTCGCCGGGCCTCTCGCGCGTGGTCGACACGCTCGGCGCGCTGCTGCGTGAGTTCGGCCGCGGCGGGCTCGACCTCGAGCCCCTGCGGCGGAGCACGCTGATCGACCTCTGCGAGCAGTGGGTGCAACACTTGCTGGTCGGCGCGGCGCGGCCCGGCGCCCTCGACAAGTGCGAGTCGCTGCCGCTGGAGAAGCGCGACTGGCAGGGCGTGCGCAAGTTCCTCGCTGACACCCGCGGCGAGGAGGCGCGCATCGTCCACCAAGCGCTCGGCGCGATGCACCAGTCGCTCTGGGCCTCGCTCAAGGCGCTCGACTCGGTGGTGGCCGGCGGCGGCGCGGCAGACTCGCAGATCGGGCTGGAGCTGCAGCGCCTGCAGAAGGTCGTGCTCGAGGGCAACCCCGAGCAGATCCGCGACGCCGTGCTGCTGGTGGTGGGGCAGATCGAGCAGGTCAACCGGGAGAAGTCGCGGCGGCAGGACCTCTCGTTCCAGCTCTTGCGTACGCAGGTGCAGTCGCTCGGCGCCGAGCTGGAGGTGGCGCGGCAGGAGAGCGCGCTCGACACGCTGACGCGGCTCTTCAACCGCCGGGCCTTCGACGAGCGCGTGGGCCAGGTGCTGGCGATGGGGCGGCTCTTCAACGAGCCGTCCACGCTCCTGCGCATCGACCTGGACCACTTCCGCGAGATCACCGGCGGCCTCGGCGGCCAGGCCGGCGACGAGATGCTCAAGGCCGTCGCCGACGCGCTCTCGCGCAGCTTCGTCTCGCGGGGAGACTTCGTCGCCCGGTACGACCTCGAGGAGTTCGCGGTGCTGCTCTGGGGCACGGGCCTGCCGCGCGCCAAGACCGCGTCCGACCGGCTGGTGGAGAACATCCGCAAGCGCCGCTTCGACTACGACGGTCGGCAGGTGGACGTCCGCATCTCGGTGGGCGTGGCGGTGCTCGGGCCGGTGGAGACGTCGGACCAGTGGGTGGCGCGGGCGGGGGAGGCGCTGGCGCTGGCGCAGGGCCAGGGGCGCGATCGAGCGGTGGTGGGGTAGCTCATTGAAGCGGTACGGGAGCAAGTGAGGGCGCTCGCTTCGGGACGCCGACCTCGATTCGGTAACCGATTCGCTCCTACTTGTGGCCGCCGTGACCGCCGGAGACGCGCGCACCGCCCCCACCACCGCCGCGCGACGTGCCACCGCCGCGCACG
>JAYUEQ010000005.1:0-11738 GCA_043739205.1 Thermoleophilia bacterium | reverse complement strand
GAGCAGTGGGGCCGGCTCCTCGCGGCGGTTGCGCTCGCCGAACAGAGTGGCGACAACGCACCGGAGCAGCTCGAGTTGGTCGTGAAGATCGTCCTTCGCGCCTGGCGCGACGACCCCGACCTCGTGCGACTGCTCGTCCGCGAGATCACGCGCAGTCCGCACATCCAGGACGAGCTCGACGAAATCGGCCAAGCCTTCGCGACCCTTCAGCGCATCGTCGTCCGCGGCCAGGACGAGGGGACGTTTCGACCTGACATCGACGCCCGATTCGCTGCCTGGATGCTCTACGGGGCGCTGGAGGAAGTGCTGACCGGCTGGGTGCTCGGGCAACTCCCGGACGACGCCGAGGCGGTTGCCGCCGCCGAGCGCGAGGTGATCGGAACCCTCGTCGCCGGCCTGCGCCGGGTCGGCTGAGGAGCGAGCTGTGGAAGGATCGACGCGTGCTCGACCCGCAGAAGCGCTGGCGCCCGCTCCCCGACAAACCGGACTACGCCGGCTTTCTGTCGTTCGGTGGCGCCCCACTTGCCCAGGATCCGAAGCACCTCGAAGGCGTTGACGTCGCGATCCTCGGGGCGCCGACCGACGACCTCGTCTCGGACCGTCCCGGCACGCGCTTCGCCCCGCGCGCGATCCGTAGCGCTTCGTGTCCGCCGGGCGCGCACCTGGAGGCCGGCGTCGACGCGTTCGCAGCGTTGCGGATCGTGGACTACGGCGATGCGGCCGTCGTCCCGGCCGACCCGGTGCGCACGCATGCTGCGATCCGGCAACTCGTCGGGGAGGTCGTCGACGCAGGCGCTTTACCCATCACGCTCGGCGGCGATCACTCGATCACCGAGCCGTGCATCGCGGCGATCGTCGAGCGGCGCGGGCCGGTCGGGCTGATCCATTTCGACACGCACACCGACACAGGGCGTGAGGTGTTCGGCGTGGAGTACTCGCACGGCACACCGATGTTGCGGCTCGTCGAGGCCGGTCGCGTCGTCGGCAGCCGGTACGCGCAGATCGGCCTTCGCGGGTACTGGCCGGGGCCGGCCGAGTTCGAGTGGCAGCGCGAGCAGGGCATCGCGAGCTTCTTCATGCACGACGTGCGTGACCTGGGCATTCGCGAGGTGACCCAGCGCGTGCTCGCGCACGTCGGAGAGGGGCCGGTCTACCTGACCGTCGACGTCGACGTGCTCGATCCGGCGTTCGCGCCGGGGACCGGAACACCGGAGCCCGGCGGCATGACCTCCGTCGATCTGCTCTGGGCTGTCCGCACGATCGCCGCCGGCGTCGAGTTGGCCGGAGCGGACGTTGTCGAGGTCATACCGACCGGGATCGGGTCGGCAGACATCACCGCGCTCGTTGCCGAGCGCGTCGTACGGGAGATGCTCACCGGTCTCGCTCTTCGAACGTGACGCGCGCGAACGGCCAGCGTGCTCCGACCCATTCGCGCACCGCGGCCTCGAGCACCGGGTCGAGCCCGTCGTCCCAGGCGCTCTTGCGCACCCAGAGGCGCACACGCGCATCGTGCGTCTCCGACGGATACAGGTAGACGCAGCCGAGCACCTCGGACTCGTCGGGGGCGACCACGGTGTAGGCGAACGATCGGCGGAGCTCGAACTCCTTCTGGTGCCAGCCGAGATCGACGAGGTTCTTCGCGATCGTCGGGACGAACATCGGCTGGGGCGCACCCAGGTGGTCGACGCGCGAGGAGATGGCGTCGAAGTCCTGGACGACGTCGTCGACTGTGAGCATGCGCAGCCGGAACCGTTCGTGCTCGAGGCCGGGGGGTACGTCGAAGTCGTCGGCAACCAGCTCGTACACCGTCGGATCTTGTCCCGAATGGACACGAACACATGTTCGTACTAGCATCGAGCCGGTGCAGCTTCGACTCGATGCCGCAGATCGCCTCGTCGAGCTCGTCGAGGAGCGGCGCGGTCCCGTGGCGGCCGAGGATGCCGCCCGGAAGGTGCTGCGCCTCGGGAGCGCCGTGCCGGTCGGGCTCGCGCGCTCGCTGCTCGACGAGGCGGTACGCGCGGACGCGCGGCTTCGCTGGTCGGGCGACCTCGTCGTGCTCGCCGACGCGCCGAGCGAGGCGCTTGCGCTCGAGGACGCGACGTTCGTCGTCTTCGACTTAGAGACGACCGGGCTCCGCCCGGGAACCGCGCGGCCGTGCGAGTTCGGCGCGGTGCGCGTTCGTCGGCTCGAGTTGGCGGAGCGCTTCCAGACGCTCGCGAACCCGGGTGCGCGTTTGCAGCCGGGGGTGGCAGCGTTGACGGGCCTGCGCGACGAGGAACTGCGACGCGCACCGCCGGTCTCGGCCGTCACGCGCCGCTTTCTCGCGTTCGCGGGCGACGCGGTGCTCGTCGCGCACAACGCACGCTTCGATATGGCGTTCCTCGACAACGAGACGATGCGGCTCACTGGTAACCGGGTGGAGGCGACCGTCGTCGACACGGTCGGGCTTGCGCGCCGCCTGCTCGGCCGGCAGCCCGCGAACCTCGCGGCGCTGTCGCACCGCTTCGTGACCGACGCGCGACCGTGCCATCGCGCCCTCCCCGACGCGGAGGCGACCGCAGAGATCCTGCTGGCGCTGATCGGGATGGCGCAGGAACGCGGCGCGCGCAGCGTTGCCGACCTGGTCGAACTGGCCGCGACGCGACCGCGCCTCGTGCACCGCAAGCGGAGCCTCGCGTTCGGTGCACCCCAGAAGCCCGGTGTCTATCTCTTCCGCGATGCGCACGACCAGGTGCTCTACGTCGGTCGCGCGCGTGATCTGCGTGCGCGTCTGCGCTCGTACTTCCGTTCGGAGAAGCAGCGGCCGGCTGTCGAGGCTGCGCTCGGCGCGCTCGAGAAGGTCGAGTGGCGGGTGCTCGGCTCGGAGCTCGAAGCCTCGCTCGAGGAGCTACGCCTGATCCGCGAGCTGCGCCCGCCCGCGAACGCACGCTCCGCGCGGCCGGACAGGTACGTCTACCTGCGTCGGCGCGGTGACAGCGTCGTCTGCTCGTCTCAGCCGAGCGAGCTGGGCCCGATCAAGAGCCGCCGCCGCGCGCAGCTCGCAGTGAGGGCGCTGCAGGGGGTGGAGTGGGAGACGCTCGACGACGCGGTGCCGAAGCTGCGCGCGAAGCTCGCGCGGCTCGCACGCGACTTGCGCTTCGAGGACGCGGCGCGCCTCCGAGACCGCATCGAGGCGCTCGAGGGCGTCGCGCGTGAGGTGCAGCGCATGCGTCGGCTCCGCGAGCTCGAGGTCTGCATCGTCGTGCCCGGCGAGCAGGACCGCGCCCGCCGCGGCTTCTGGATCGCGAAGGGCCAGGTCGTCGACGTCCGCCCGTTCACCGGCACGAGTGGCCTCGAATGGCAGGCCGGCCTGGCGGCCGTCGCCCGCGCCGAGCCGACGCTCGCCCCCGAGGCGGCCGACGACCTGCTTACCCTCGCCACCTTCATCCGCAGGCCGCCGCCCGAGCTGGAAGTGATCGCACTGGCACACTTGCAGCGTGGAGCAGCTGCGTAGTCGCGCACTTGGTGAAGGCTGGCGCAAGCTGGTGGCCGACGGCATCGCCGCCACTCCCGTGACGCTCAAGCGCGGGCCTGCGGTGAAGGTGGTCGACGGCCCGAGGACCGAGACCGTGCCGCGCGACGAATGGCCTGCGCGTCTCGATGCGTTGCTCGAGAGCGCGCGCAACGTGCATCTGCTCGCGCCGGACGGTGATCTGCACGCGCGGCGCACGAAGAAAGGCAAGTGGCTCGTCTCGCACGCCAAGCCGTCGTCGGAGCTCGCGGTCGATATCGCGCACGACCGCGAGCGGCAGCGCGCGCTGGCCGCCGATCATCCGCTCTTTGGTGCGACGAAGATCTCGCGTGACAAGGAACGACAGGTTCAGCACTACGTCGAGCTGCTCCGTCCGCTTTCGTTGTGGGAGCGGGATGCGATCCGCGTCGTCGATGCAGGCTGCGGCAAGGCGTACATGAGCCTCGCGCTCGTCGCCTACGGCCGTGAGGTCGGGACGCGCGTGGAGCTCGTCGGGCTCGACACCAACCCGCAGGTGATCGACACGGTTCGCGCGATCGCGGACGGGCTCGGTTACGACGAAGCGCACTTCGAAGCGACGTCGATTGACGCGTACGAGAGTGAGGAGCCGATCGACATGCTCGTGTCGTTGCATGCATGCGACACGGCGACAGACGAAGCGATCGCGGCGGGCGTGCGGCTCGGCGCAGAGGTGATCGTCGTGGCGCCGTGCTGCCATCACGAGCTCGCTGCGCAGATCACCGGCCAGAAGGACGCACTGCTTCGGCACGGTCTGCTGCTCGGACGCCAGGCCGACCTCGTCACCGACGCCTTGCGCGCCGCAGCGCTCGAGATGCTCGGCTACCGCGTCGACGTGATCGAGTTCGTGTCGACCGAGCACACGGCGAAGAACCTGATGCTGCGCGCAGAACGCGCCCCGTCTGCGTCGCGTGCAGAGCGGGCCGCGGCCGAGTACGTCGAGTTGCGCGACCGGTGGGGCGTCGACCCGGCGATCGAGCGTCTGCTGGGCGACCGTTTGGCCGTATCCCCGCCGGCCTGATCCGCGTTGTTTCTTCAACTCGAAAAAAGGGGGCCTCGACATGGGAATTCTCTGGATCATCCTGATCGTGGTGCTTGTGCTCGCGCTGCTCGGTTTCTTCTCGCGCGGCGTCTGGTGAGCCGGCTCCTCTAGGTCCAACACGACGTTTTCGTGGGCCGTCCCGCCCAGGCGGGGCGGCCCTTTGTGCGCTACAACCGGTCAATGGGACAGACGGCCGAGTTGCTGCGCAAAGCCGACCTTGCGCCGTCGCTGCCACGCCTCGGGGGGATGGCGCGCCCGAACGGCGTCGTGATCGTGAGCGAGCACCACTGGGCGTTCGCCGGGGTCGACGGCTCGCTGCGGGAAGGGCGCATGCCGCGCCCGCCGGAGAGCTTGCAACGGCTACCGCTCGCGCGCGGCCTCGTGCGGCTCTGGTCGTCGGTCGCGCCGGTGTTGCGTCCCGGTGGCGTCGCACCCTCGCGCGAGCGCTACCTGATCCTCACAGCGCTCGTCGCACCGGTCGGGCTCGCATTCGTCGGTGGCCCGTGGTCGACCGCGGCGGGGATCGTGCTCTCGCTCGTCCTTCTCTTCACGATCCTGCGTGGCCGCGCGCTGCACCTGCACGGCGCCGAGCACCGTGCGATCGCTGCTGTCGAAGAGCGGCGGCTCGTCTCGACCTGGAACGGCGCTGCCCGACCGTCGAGGTTCTCACTGCGCTGCGGCACCAACTTTGCAGCGCTCGTACTGCCGGTCACGGTCCTTGCCGACCGGGCCGTCCCGATGGCGCCGGCGTTCTGGTCGCCGTTCGTCGTGCTCGTGCTCTCGCTTGCCCTGACGATGGAGCTCTGGCGGCTCGTGCAGAAGTCGTCGCACCGGTTCTGGCACGCGTTCCTCGTGCCCGGGCTGGCGCTGCAGCGGGTCACCACGCGGGAGCCACGGCTCGACGAGACCCAGGTCGCCCTGCGCGCCGTCGCGGCCGTGCTGCGGCATGAGCTAGCCTAGGTCCCGATGCACGAGATCGGGACGATGCGGGTCAAGAGCGGCCTTGCCGAGATGCTCAAGGGCGGCGTGATCATGGACGTCGTCGACGCGGAGCAGGCGAAGATCGCCGAAGAAGCCGGCGCCTGCGCCGTGATGGCGCTCGAGCGCGTTCCCGCCGACATTCGCCGCGACGGCGGTGTCGCTCGCATGTCGGACCCCGACATGATCAAGGGCATCCAGGAGGCAGTCACGATCCCCGTGATGGCCAAGTGCCGCATCGGCCACTTCGCCGAAGCGCAGATCTTGCAGTCGCTCGAGATCGACTACATCGACGAGTCCGAAGTCCTGACGCCTGCCGACCTCGAGCATCACGTCGACAAGTGGCAGTTCACGATCCCGTTCGTCTGCGGTTGCACGAACCTCGGCGAGGCGCTTCGCCGCATCGGCGAGGGCGCCGCGATGATCCGCACGAAGGGCGAAGCCGGCACCGGCGACATCGTCAATGCCGTCACACACATGCGCTCGGTTTTTGGCGGCATCCGCCGGCTCCAGACGCTGCGGAGCGAGGAGGTCTACGCCGAGGCGAAGGAGCTGCGCGCGCCCTACGAGCTTGTGAAGTGGGTCGCCGAGAACGGTCGCCTGCCGGTCGTCACGTTCACCGCCGGTGGCATCGCAACTCCCGCCGATGCGTCTCTCTGCATGCAGCTTGGTGCAGACGGTGTCTTCGTCGGCTCTGGCATCTTCAAGTCCGGCAATCCTTCGCAGCGGGCCCGTGCGATCGTCGAGGCGACGACGCACTACATGGACGCGGACGTTCTGGCGCGTGTCTCGTCGGGCCTCGGCGAGGCGATGGTCGGCATCTCGACGCAGTCGCTCGATCCGAGCGAACTGCTCGAGCGCCGCGGCTGGTAGCACCAACCGCGGCGCCCGATCCGACTCATGCCTTCTTGAAGGCGCCGAGGTAGACGACGATCTGCGCGTTCTGTGGCGCCTGGCCCCCGCCGAGCGGTGTCTGCTGCGCGACCTTGCCGGCCTGAGCTTGCGAGCCGACCGGGACCTTGAGGTAGATCAGCCGTAGGTGCGCTGCGTTGAGCGCAGTCACAGCGTCCTGCAGTGTTTTCCCGATGACGTTCGGCACCGCTTGGAGCGGGTTGTTGTTCGGCCCGCGTGAGACGTTGATCTGGACGTGCGAGTGGAACGGCACCGTTGTTCCAGCCGGCTTCGCCTGCTCCATCACCGTGCCGAGCGGATCGCTCGCAGGGACGAACACGATGCTCGCAAGGATCCCGGCGTTACCGAGCGCCGTGACCGCGGCTGCTTCTTTCTGGGTGCTGACGTCCGGCACCGTCACCGACTGCGGCGGCGCGGGTGCAGTGGTCGTCGTTACCGGCGCCGTCGTTGTGGCTGCCGTGCTGGTCGTTACCGTCGTCGTCGTCGTCGTTTTCGCGGTCGAGTCGACGACGAGCGTCACGGTCGCTCCCCGTGCGAGCTCCGATCCCTGCTGCGGGTTCTGTGAGATGACGAGGCCCTTCGGCGCCTTCGTCGGCTTGAAGACCTCCTTGGGCTGCAGGCCCACTTGGCCGGCATGCACGAGCGCGTCCTGCTCTGTCATGCCGACGAAATGCGGGACCGAGACCTTCGGCGCGACTGTGGTGCTCGGCGCCGTCGTGACGATGACGGTCGTGGGAGCGGTCTTGGGGTCGCTCTTGTGGGTGAGCAGATAGGCGATCACGATCCCGGCCGCGACGAGCGCCAACACTCCGAGGCCGAGCAGCATGCCGGCGCCGATCCGGCGATCGGCAGGGAGCCTGTCAGGCGGCGGGGCCACGGGCGGCGGCGTTCCGCCGACGAGCGTCTCGGGTTGGCGGACGACGGTCTCGTCCTCGGAGGTGGGCCAGGAATCGGGCGGGGTCGGGTCTGACACGGTTCGTCTCTCTTTCGCAGGTAAGGATTTGCCAGGAATGCAACGGTTGTTGGTCACCGGTGGTTGCGGGTACCTCGGGCAGGAGTTGATCCGCCGCGCGCCCGCGCGGGGCTGGGACGTCCGTGCCACCTGGTTCGAGCGGCCGCCGCAAGGTGACGCTGATTGGGTTCAGGCCGACCTGCGGGACGTGGCGGCGGCACGGCGCGCGGTTGCGGGTGTCGAGGCGGTGATCCACACGGCGTATCGCCAGGGCGACGGGGAGTGGGAGGTGAACGCCGAAGGCTCCGCCGCGGTGGCCGCGGCTGCGCGCGGTGTGCGCCTCGTCCATCTCTCGAGCGATGTCGTGTTCGACGGCACGCGTGGCCGCTACCGAGAGGACGACGCACCGGCGCCCGTCAACTCGTACGGCCGGTCGAAAGCCGAAGCGGAACGGCGGGTCGCCCAGCTCCACAGCGACGCGACGATCGTGCGCACGTCGCTGATCTATGGCGGCGCCGAGCCGGGGCCGCAGGAACGCCTCGCCGCTGAGGGCATGCGGTTCTTCGTGGACGAGGTTCGTTCGCCCGTGCATGTCGGCGACCTGGCGGATGCGCTGCTCGAGGTGGTATCGATGCCGCTCGCCGGGACGCTTCACCTTGGCGGGGCTGACGACCTTTCGCGGTTCGAATTCGCCGTGCTGCTCGGTGCCGACGCGGCGCGGATCGAGGAGGCGCACACAACGCCTGAGCGGGCGCCCGACGTCTCCCTCGACAGCTCGCGGGCGGCGAGTCTCTTGCGGACGCGGTTACGTGGCGCTCACGAGGTGCTCGAGAGCAACTCGGACGTTCGACGCGCCCGGTAGTCGAAGATCGCGTCGAGCAAACGCCGGACGACAACGTCGACGGCACCGGAGAGCGGGCCGCCCGGCAGCCGGTAGCGGACGTGATCGTGGATCTCTGTGCCGAACGGTGTCACCGAGAGCCGGTGGGAGTGCTCCCAGAGCGGATACGGGCCGGAGAGCTGCAGGTCGACGAACGCGCGCGGGGGGCTCCACGCAACGATCTCCGTCAGCCAGCGGAGCGGGACGCCGAATAGGCGCAGCCGATACCGAAGGTGTGCACCGGTGTGAAGCTCAGGGGGTGCGTGCTCGATTCGGAAGCGAAGCCAGCGCGGTGTGATCGCCTCGAGGTTGCGGGGATCGGCGTAGAACGCCCAGGCCTCGTCGATTGACGCGCCGACGACCTGCGTGCGCTCGAGCGTGAAGGTCCTCACGTGTCGAGCGGCTCGGCCCAGTGCTCGGCCGCGGCTCGGCCCTCGGAGGTCTGCAGGAAGTGCTCGAGCGGCACGTGCAGCAGCGCTGCCTTGCACTCGGCGAAGATCTCCTCACCGTCGGTGATCGAGGCGTTGACATGCAGCCTCCGGCCACGCGCCTCCTTGAGCCAGGCCTTGATCATCAGCTCGGTGTTGATCGCAACGGGGTGGCGGTAGCGAACGAAGATCCGCGCGGTCACGGCGGGAAACGCGTACCAGGTGGCGAGCAAGCCGACCGCTTCGTCGAGTGCGCCGGCGACGAGCCCGCCGTGGGCGATCCCCGGACCGCCCTGGTGACGCTCGTCGAAGGAGAAGTACGCCTCGTACTCGGTCGCGCCGACCGCGGTGGGCTGGGGCAGATGCAGCCCGTTCGGGTTGTCGCCGCAGCCCCAGCACGCAGGGTCGTGATGCGGCGGGATCTGGCTCACTCGGCCCAGACGTTCTCGAAGACGCCGAAGCGAAGCTCGGCGATGTAGTAGATGCGCGACTCATCACTGCGGCGGAGGTACTCGACCTGGTTCTCCGTGATGAATTCGTTGTAGGCCTCGATCGACTCCCACCGGTCGATCACGAGGTAGCGGTCGAGCTCTTCGATGTCGCGCAGCAACTCGGTGCCGATGTAGCCCACGCCTTGACGGAAGAACTCCGCCCATTCGCCGTTCGAGCCGTACGCCTTCTCGAACTCCTCCGGCTCGCGCGCGTCGTACCGGAAGACGAGCGCGATCACCGCAGACCTCCCGGCAAGTAACAGACTGTTACAAGCCGAGACGCTTGGGGTTGGCAGCTTGCTGCGTGCTTGTAACAGACTGTTACAAGCATCAACGCAGCCCGCCGCGTTCGTGGTGTGCCTTGAAGAAGTTCTCGCTGCCGGCGGTTGCCATCGCCGACGACGCGCTGATCTCGAGACAGAGCGCAGCCGCGGCGATGATCTGCGCAAAGCGGTAGACCTTGTCGGTTCCCGCGCAGTCGATCGACGCAAGCCAGTCGCGCGCAGAGGGGAGGGTGGTTCCGCCGCCGACGGTGCCGACCTCGAGCCCGCCGAAGCGGATCGTCGCCTGCAGTCCGCCCGCGACGCGTCGCGCGGTGCCGTGCGCCATCGAGCTCGTGCCGACCATGCCCAAGTCCTGTCCGGTCGCCGCGAAGATCGCCGCGACCGCGGAGGCCGGCGTGAACGCGACCGACTGCATGCCGCTTGCGACAGCGCCGTGGGTGCCCGCCCACGAAAGTGCTTCGAGATCCTCGGCAGTCGAGCGGAGCACGCGCCGGATCTGCTCGTCGGACAGGAATGCCTCCGCAAGCACAGTCTTGCCGTGGCCGGACTGGAAGAACTCGGCCGACGGTTTCTTGTCGCCGCCCATATTCGCCTCGAGGATCGCGCGTTCCGGCTTCACGGGCGCACGCTGCATCACGTACCCCATGTTCAGCGCGTAGGAATTGCGCGTCATCATGTTCGGCCCGACTGCGTCGCCCGTCGTCCACTGCCAGAGGACGTGGCACATCGGGCCGACGACGTGCGCCTTGACGCCGCGCAGCTTGGCGCGCTTCGAGAGCGACGTGTCGTCCGACGACTCGAGCCACTCGCGGAACTTCGGTAGCTCTGCCTCGACCCAACCCGCGAGCGCAACCGCTTCGCCGGCGTCCTTGCATACGAAGCACGACGCGCGTGTGATCCGGTCGTGCAGCACGTAGGTGCGGATCGCCCCGGTGGCGAGCGCACCGCGCGTCATCGACGCGGTCAGCCCGCCTTCGGTGTGGGCGAGCGGCACGTGCACGGTCTCGGTGGCGCGGCCGTTCTCGACGACGTCGCCAGCCTCGCTCAGCCTGTATTCGCCCAGTGTGATCTCGACCGGCACGGCGGAGACCGGGATCACCGCAACGCCGACGAGCGACTCGGCGGCGCTCGCGAACGGCTCGAGGTCGACGGAGGTCACAAGCCCGCCGTTCACGCCCATCGCCTCGCGGCGCTGCTCGATCGAGCGCGCATCGTTCTTCCGGGGCCAGCGCATGCAGAGAGCCTAGACTCGCGGGCATGAGCGCGACACTGATGAAGGGCAAGCCGCTCGCGGAGCGCATCCGCGCCGAGGTGGCCGAGGAGGTCAAGCAGCTCGGGCACATCGGCCTCGTCACCGTGCTCGTCGGTGACGACCCAGCGTCGGAGGTCTACATCCGCCTCAAGCACAAGGCGGCCACCGGGGCCGGCTTCGACGCCACCGACCTCCGGTTGCCGGCGGAGACGACCGAGGCCGACCTGCTCGCGAAGCTCGACGAGCTGAACGCGTCTGACGACGTCGATGCGATCCTTGTCCAGCTTCCGCTGCCGAAGCACATCGACGAGGCGCGGATCATTCGCGCCGTCCTGCCGTCCAAGGACGTCGACGGCTTCCACCCGCTGAACGCCGGCGAGCTCTACCTCGGGCGGCCGGCGATCGTCTCCGCGACCCCGCGCGGCGTGATGGCGCTGCTCGCCGAGCACAACGTCGAGCTGGACGGTGTGCACGCGGTCGTGATCGGCCGGAGCGCAATCGTCGGGAAGCCGGTGATGAACCTGCTGCAGCAGGCGAACGCCACCGTCACGCTCTGCCATTCGCATACACGCGACCTCGCGCAGTACACCCTCGAGGCGGACATTCTCGTCGCCGCGGTCGGCGTGCCGGCCCTCGTCTCGGCGGACATGGTCAAGGACCGCTCGGTCGTCGTCGACGTCGGCATGAACCGGACCGAGGCGGGCCTCGTCGGTGACGTCGACCCGGGCGCGCTTGACCGTGCCGCCCTGATGACCCCGGTGCCGGGCGGCGTCGGCCCGATGACCATCGCCTGCCTGCTCGAGAACGCCGTCAAGTGCGCGCGGTATCGCCGCGGCGAGCTTGCATATCCGGGCTGAAAGGGTGGTAATGTTGCGCCCGCTCCGCCGGTAGGGCGGACTTGTAGTCGTCTAGCAAGGAGTAGTCGCAAGTGGCTGAAGGTACGGTCAAGTGGTTCTCAAATGAAAAGGGCTACGGCTTCATCGAGCGCGG
>JAYUEQ010000004.1:0-15425 GCA_043739205.1 Thermoleophilia bacterium | reverse complement strand
CGGAACGCGTACCAGAACATCGAGATCGCACCCAGCTCGAGCGCGGACGTTCCGATCCAGACGAGGTGCGAGTGGATGCGGTTCAACTCGACGAGCGCCGTGCGCATCCAGACCGCCTTCGGCGGCACCTCGATGTCGAGCAACTTCTCGACCGCGCCGACGAAGACGTATTCGTTGTTCTGGTAGGAGACGTAGTCGATGCGCGGCGCGTACGGGATCGCCTTCCACCACGTCTTCTGCTCCATGTTCTTCTCGAAGCCGGTGTGGAGGTAGCCGATCACCGCGGCCAGCCCAGTTACGTCCTCGCCGTACAGGTCGACGACGAGCCGCAGCACCCCGTGTGTCGACGGGTGGTTGGGGCCGAAGTTGATCGTGAGGATGTCGCCGGTCGACTCCAGCTCCTGCGACGTCTTCAGGACGGTCGGGATCGGAAACGGGATCCGCGAGCCTTCGTAGATCGGGCTGCCCGTCGTCCTCGGTGCGGTCGCCGTCACTTCGCCTCCGAGAACCGAACGGGCTCTCCGCCAATCGGATAGTCCTTGCGCAGCGGGTGCCCTTCCCAGTCGTCGTCGAGCAAGATGCGCTGCAGGTTCGGGTGGTCCGCGAACGTGATGCCCATCAGGTCGAACGCCTCGCGCTCATGCCAGTCGGCGGTCGGCCACACCGGGATCACTGTCTGCACGTGTTGCCCGTCGGCGAGCCACGTCTGGAGCCGCACGCGACGCGGGCGCTCCGAGATCGACAGCAGGTGGTAGTTGACGGCGAAGCGCTGCGGCTTCGGCGCTGGCACGACCTGGTAGCCCTGCGTCATCGGCTCGTTGATGTTGCGTCCGGCGGGCGTGCCGATGTAGCCCGACACGTTCTTCTCACCCCAGCCGAGGTAGTCGACGGCGGTGATGTCGGAGAGAAAGTTGAAGCCGGCTTCGTCGCGGAGCCACGTTCCCGCTTCGACCACGCTTGCCGGTTCGACGACGACTGTCGTCTCGCCATGCTTCTCGACGACCTCGATCAGGCCGGGAACGCCGTCGTACTCGTTCACGAAGCAACGCTCCGGATCTCGTACGCCGGCGGAACGCCTGCCTTGACCGCCTCGTGCAGGCGGATGATCCCCTCGATCAGCTGCTCGGGACGCGGTGGGCAGCCGGGCACGTAGATGTCGACGGGGACGATCTTGTCGACGGACTGCACGATGGCGTAGTTGTTGAACATGCCACCCGAGCTCGCGCACGCGCCCATCGCGATCACCCACTTCGGCTCGAGCATCTGGTCGTAGATCTGGCGCAGCGGCGCAGCCATCTTGTGTGACACGCGTCCGGAGACGATGAGCAGGTCGGCCTGGCGCGGCGAGCCGCGGAACGGCTCCATTCCGAAGCGCGCGATGTCGTAGCGGCTCGAGACAATCGACATCATCTCGATCGCGCAGCACGCGAGTCCGAAGGTGTCGGGCCACATCGAGTTCGTCTGGGCCCAGGCGACGGCCTTGGCGAGCGTCGTCAGCCCGACCTTCTGCTCCAGGTCGTTGACCTCATCCTCGAACTTCGACGCCTTGTTCGGCCAGAGCAGGCGCTCCGACTGCAGCCCGTGATCCTTGAGTGGCTTGTCTAGTGCCATTCGAGGGCGCCCTTCTTCCAGATGTAGACGTAGGCGACGAGCAGGATCACGAGGAAGACGAGGAACTCGAAGAACCCGAACCACGAGAGCTCATGGAGGATCACGGCCAGCGGGTACAGGAAGACGATTTCGATGTCGAAGAGGATGAAGAGCATTGCCGTCAGGTAGAAGCTGACGGTGAAGCGCTGGCGCTTCGGCGGACCTTGGGAAACACCAGATTCGAAGGGGATCGTGCGTTCGAGCACACGGCGGTGCGGTCGCGTCGCGAACACGAAGCTTCCCACCAGCATCGTTGCCGGGATCGCGAGGGCGAACAGCCCATAGATCGCGAACGGCAACCAGTCGTTGAACACCCTGCCTCCTCCGCTCTTCGGGGGCGGACGCTAGCAGCACGAACGAAGGCGCGACGCCTTTACCCATCGGCGTTGCAGGTGTCACGAAGTTTCCTCGTACACCCCCTTCGGTACACTTCGAAACATGGCAACCGTTGAGCAGTCGGAGACCACCGTCGTCACCCTCACCGAGGGTGCGGCGATCAAGGTCAGCAAGCTGATGGCAGAGGAGCCGGCCGGCGAGGCCGAGGTGCTCCGGATCGCCATCCAGGGTGGCGGCTGCAGCGGGTTCGAGTATGCGCTCGGTTTCGACCGCGGCGCCCAGTCGGGCGATCACGAGCTCGAGTTCCACGGCGTCAAGGTCGTCGTCGACCCGTTCAGCGCCCCGTATCTCCAGGGTTCGACGATCGATTTCCTCGAGGGCCTTCAGGAGTCCGGCTTCAAGATCGAGAATCCGAACGTCCGCTCTGCTTGCGGCTGCGGCCACAGCTTCCAGGTCGAAGACGGCGAAGCACCCGCCGCCGACGCCGGTTGCGGCTCCGGCTGCGGCCACGCGCACTGAGCTAGCGCGCGCCCGGCGGGCCTTAACCCTCGTTCGAGGGATTCTTCGGACTTCTCCCCCTTTCGGGCCATGCGGCTCTGCGCCTCGCAAGCCATAACGCGCACAACTGCGGAAAAGGGGCGGGAACTGATGACCAAGAAAAGACTCGTTGCATTCGGCGCGGCGCTCGCTGTGGTTACCGGCGTGCTCGCAACCTCGGCGTTCGCGCTCGTCGGAGGCACGCCCGACGGGAACCAGCATCCATACGTCGGCGCCCTGGCTACGCGGGACGGCCGGCTTTGCACCGGCACCGCGTTTTCGGCAACCGTGATGGTGACGGCGGCGCACTGCTTCGGCGCGGGCGAAATCGTTGCGATCAGCACCGCCGAGCAGTTTCGCGGCCCGCGCTCATTCGGGTTCGTCATTCCTCACCCGGGCTGGGTTGCGACCTCGGGCGGCGGAAACTCGGGCTCGGACCTGAACGACGTCGCTGTTGTCGTCGTCATCGGAGGCGCACCGCTCCCCGGCCCGTACGCATCGTTGCCGCCGGGTGTCGGCTACGACGACTCGCTGCCAAACAACCAGGCGATCGAGAATCTCGGCTACGGCGTCCAGGATGCGAAGACCTTGCTTGGAGCCGGGTCGCGCGTGGTCGCGAGCGAGAAGATCATTCCCGGCGGTGGCAAGACCGGCGCCGACTTCCTGAAGATCTCGGGCGGCAACACCTGCTTCGGTGACTCGGGCGGCCCGAATCTCCAGGCCGGGACGAACATCGTGCTGGCGGTCAACTCATACGGTCCGAGCGCGAGCTGCAACGCGGTCTCGTACTCGCAGCGCCTCGACACCCCGGCGGTCTACGGCTTTATCTCGCAGTTCGTGCACTAGAAACCATCTACGCTCGTCACATGTCGTTGCGCGTCGCGATCGTCGGCTCGGGGCCGGCGGGGTTCTACGCCGCCGACGCACTGTTGAAGAGTGAAGAGCAGGCGGTCGAGGTCGACCTGATCGACCGCCTGCCGACGCCCTGGGGGCTCGTCCGCCTCGGGGTCGCGCCCGATCACGAGAACATCAAGGCGGTTTCGCGCGCGTTCGAGAAGACGGCCGCGAAGCCGGGCTTTCGTTTCTTCGGCAACGTCGAGGTCGGCTCGACCGTCTCGCACGAGGACCTCCTGCGGCTGTACGACGCGGTCGTCTACACGGTCGGCGCTCAGACCGACCGCCGCCTCGGCATCCCCGGCGAGGACTTGCCGGGATCGTGGGCGGCTACCGAGTTCGTCGCTTGGTACAACGGCCATCCGGACTTCCAGCACCTCGAATTCGACCTCACGCACGAGCGGGTGGTCGTGATCGGCAACGGCAACGTCGCGGTCGACTGTGCACGCATGCTCGCACTGACGCCGGAAGAGCTTGCGCCGACGGACACGACACACGAGGCGATCGACGCGATCAACGGCGCCGGCGTGCACGAGATCGTGATGCTCGGCCGGCGTGGCCCGGTGCAGGCGGCCTTCACGCCGCCGGAGCTGAAAGAGCTCGGCGAATTGGCCGGCGCGGATGTGATCGTCGATGCTGCTGACCTTCAGCTCGACGAGGCGAGCGAGCGCGAGCTCGACGCCGACCGCGTGCGTGCTCACCGCAACTTCGAGCTCCTGGAGGAGTACGCCGACCGGGAGCCGGCGGGCAAGCCGCGCCGGATCGTTCTGCGTTTTCTCGTCTCTCCGGTGGCGATCCTCGGCGAGGGCAAGGTGGAAGGCGTCGAGATCGTTCGCAACGAGCTCGTCGAGGAGGACGGGAGGATCGTCGCCCGGCCGACCGGCGAGCTGGAGGTAGTTCCCGCCGGGCTCGTTCTCCGCAGCGTCGGCTACCAGGGCGTTCCGCTGCCGGGCGTTCCGTTCGACGAGCGGAGCGGCACGATCCCGAACGACCGCGGCCGCGTCGAAGGCGCCGAGCGCACCTATGTCGCCGGCTGGATCAAGCGCGGCCCGAGTGGCGTGATCGGGACGAACAAGAAGGACGCGACCGAGACCGTGGAGCTGCTGCTCGAGGATGCGCGTGCCGGGAAGCTCACGCGTCCTGCGTCAGCGGAGACGCTCGAGTCCCTGCTGGAGGAGCGCGGCGCGCACTACGTCGAGTACGAGGGCTGGCAGGCGATCGACGCTGCAGAACGGGCCGCGGGGGAGCCGCTCGGACGGCCTCGCGTTAAGCTTCACAAATGGGAAAAACTCCTGGAAACGGGGCGAAAGAAGATCACCCGGTAGGGGGACGCCTCGGGGTGCCGCCAGGCGCAGGCTTCAGATCCGATGGTCGAGTGCCTCAATTGCGGTAAACGGCGCCAGCTCCCCGAGCACGAGTGCCCCCGCTGCTCGTACGTCGGCTGGGCGATGGTGGCGGACATGAACGAGACGTTGCGCAGGCAGTTGAGAGAGCGGGTTCTTACGGATCGCCGCATTCGCCTCGCGAGCTAACGTTCTCGCCGTGACTGACACGGCATCCACATCAGAAGAACTTTGGGGCGGCGAGACCCGGAAGGCGATCGCCAACTTCCCCGTCTCCGGCGAGCCCATCCCGACCCCGGTCGCACGCTGGCTAGGCCGGATCAAGGCCGCGGCCGCGCGCGTCAACGGTGAGCTCGGTCTCCTCGACGCCGAGAAGGCCCACCGCATCGCCGCCGCCGCCGATCGCGTCGCAAACGGCGAGCTCGACGCGCAGTTCCCGATCGATGTCTTCCAGACGGGCTCGGGAACCTCGTCGAACATGAACGCGAATGAAGTGATTGCGAACGTCGCGGGCGACGGCATCCACGCGAACGACGACGTGAACATGGGCCAGAGCTCGAACGACGTCTTCCCGTCTGCCGTGCACCTTGCGGCCCTCGACGAGCTGACGCACGACCTGCTGCCGGCACTCGACGGGTTGGCCGCGACGCTGCAGAGCAAGGCGGCGGAGTTCGCCGACGTGATCAAGTCCGGCCGGACACACTGGATGGATGCTGTCCCGGTCACCCTCGGCCAGGAGTTCGGGGGTTACGCCGCCCAGGTACGTGAAGGCAAGGCGCGCGTCGAGTCGACGCTGAAGCGGCTCGGCCAGATTCCGCTCGGCGGCACGGCGGTTGGGACCGGCATGAACACACATCCCGACTTCGCGGCCGGCGTGCGCGCGAAGCTTGTCGCCGACACGGGGCTCGAGATCTCCCCGCCGGCAGATCCGTTTGAGTCCCAGGCGGCACGCGACGGTCTCGTCGAGGTCTCCGGCGCCCTCAAGACGCTCGCGGTCAGCCTGACGAAGATCGCGAACGACCTTCGCTTCATGGGCTCCGGCCCGCGCGCCGGGCTCGCAGAGATCTTCCTGCCCGAGCTCCAGAAGGGCTCGTCGATCATGCCCGGCAAGGTCAACCCGGTGATTCCGGAGGTCGTGACGCAGGTTGCCGCGCAGGTGATCGGGAACGACTCCGCGATCGTAATTGGCGGCATGCAGGGCCACTTCGAGCTGAACGTGTTCGTGCCGCTGATGGCACGCAACCTCTTGCAGTCGATCAAGCTGCTCGCCTCCGCCTCGCGTCTCCTCGACGAGAAGTGCGTCGCCGGGATCGAAGCGAATCGCGAACGGTGCGAGACCTACGCCGAACTGACTCTGTCGGCCGCGACGGCCCTCAATCCGTACATCGGCTACGACAAGGCGAGCGAGATCGTGAAGGCCGCTGCTTCTTCGGGGAAGTCGCTCCGGGAGGCTGCTCGGGAGGCGGGTGTCTCGGACGAGGTGCTGGACGAGGCGCTCGACTACCGCAAGATGGCCAACCCGCACGGCTGACGTCCCGACTATTGCGGTTTCGATATTTCGGGATTACGATTCCTAGATGCGGCGGCGTTGGGTCGCCGTTTTACTTTCTGGGGAGAGGAACGCCTGAATGAAAAGGGTAACTTTGACCGGCTTTGCGGCGGTCGCAGCGCTTGCCTTGGTGCTCGTTAGCGCCTCGGCTGCAGGAATTGCGGGGCCGATCACGCTGGGCGGCACCGTCACCGTTTCGTCGCTCAACACGACTCCGGGAAGCGTCACGGGTGCACCGACGAACGACACGTCGGGCGCCAGCGACACCGATCCCGGGATGAAGGTTGCCGGGGCGATCAAGAAGTTCCACGGCAAGCCGGTCTCCGTGCCGACGCCTGAGGGCCAGGCCGTCACAGGCAGCACCGCGTTTGGTTTCGATGCGATCTCGCATGCCGACCAGCGCCTTGCCGACAACGGCAACCAGTTCAGCGTCGAGCCGCCCGACCAGGGTTTGTGCGTCGGCGGCGGGTACGTGCTCGAAGGCGTGAACATCGCGTTCCGCGTGTTCTCGACCGCAGGGGTGCCCCTCACGGGCACGGTCTCCTACAACCAGTTCTTCACGAACGATCACGCGATCAACCGGAACGTCGCGCCGGTCGGCGCGCGTGGCTGGTTCCTCAGTGATCCGAAGTGCTACTACGACCCGGATACGAACCGGTTCTTCATGACGATCCTCGGGATCAACCCCGATGGGTTCCATGCGGCCCAGTTCATCGCCGTTACGAAGACGGGCGACCCGACGGGTGCTTGGTACAAGTACTCGTTCGATACGACCGATGACGGGTCGAACGGCACGCCGAACAACCCCGGCTGCGCGGCAGTCGGCTGTTTCGGCGACCAGCCCCTGATCGGCGCCGACAAGTACGGCTTCTACATCACGACGAACGAGTTTGGCACCGGCTTCAACGGCGCGCAGGTCTATGCGATGTCGAAGACCGCTCTCGAGAGCGGCACGCCGGGCGCACTCGTCCACATCGTGACGAATGGCTTGGCTGAAGGGCCTGCCTACACAATCCAGCCGGCGACGTCGCCTGACGCCAACTACGACACGGCGAACGGCGGCACCGAGTACTTCCTCTCGGCGCTCGACTTCAACGGTGGGCTCGACGGACGGATCGCAGCCTGGACGCTGACGAACACAAGCTCGCTCGATTCGGCGAGCCCGAACGTTCAGCTCCAGAGCACGATCATCAAGAGCGAGTCGTACGGCCAGCCGGCGCCTGCCGAGCAGAAGGCCGGGCCTTCGCACTTCGGCGGGCAGGAGACGCTGAACTCGAACGATGACCGCATGAACCAGGTCGTCTTCGCCGGCGGCCTTGTTTGGGGAGCCGTCAACACCGTCGTGCAGACGGCGGACGGTTCGACGCGAACGGGGATCGCCTGGTTCGCAGTAGACGCGCATGCAAAGTCCCAGGGCGCGCTCGACGCTCACGTGAAACAGCAGGGCTACGTTTCGGTCAACGGGAACAACGTGCTGTTCCCCGCGATCGGGGTGACCTCCGCAGGCAAGGCTGTGATGGCCTTCACGCTTGCGGGTCACGATTACTACCCGTCCGCAGCGTGGCTCAACCTCACCGGCGGTGACGGAGCGATCCATGTGTCCGGTGTTGGCGCAGGGCCCGAAGACGGCTTCTCGGGCGCCGGCGGCGGGACTGCTCGCTGGGGTGACTACGGCGCTGCGGTGCCTGGTCCGAACGGCTCGATCTGGATGGCGAGCGAGTTCATCACCCCGAGGCCCCGCACCGTGAATGCGAACTGGGGCACCTACATCACGAGCGTCACTCCCTAGAGCGGCGCGTTCGACCCGAGACCACGGAGGCCGCCCAAAGGGCGGCCTCCGTCGTCCTGGTGGGTCATAACGGGCTCGGGAAGGTCGTCGAACATGAACGCGAACGAGGTGATCGCGAACGTCGCGGGCGAGGGCATTCACGCGAACGACGACGTGAACATGGGCAGATATCAGCACTATTGCGGTTTCGATATTTCGGCCCTAGGATGCGCCCAGGTTGGCCGGGGAGGGCATCTACCGCTTTCTCCTCCGCATGCCGGAGGAGCTTCGCAGGCGTCTTGACGACGCTGCGTCTGCGTCCGGCCGCAGTCTGAACAAAGAGATTGTCAACCGCCTCGGAGACAGCTTCGAAGCGCAGTCACCGACCGGAATGCAACTGGCAAAAGGGGAGCAACACATGGGGAAGTTCACCAGCCGCAGGACGCTTGGCGTTCTCGTGGCGATCGCCGTCGCCTTGGCGGCGGCGATCGGAGGGCTGCTCGCGACGAGCCGCGATTCGAGCGGCTCGACGAAGACGCGCATCACCCTCAAGCAGCTTCAGTACGAGTCGCAGGGAGCCGAGACCGGCTCCGGCGGTGAGTCCAACGACTACCTGACCGCGCAGACGCAGTTCGCAGAGGCGCGCACGGCGCCGGAAGGGATCGTCGATCCCGGCGCGTACTCGTCCGCGCTCGGCCAGCTCAACGGCCTGCCGACCCTCGGCGGGCCGTGGACCGACGTCACGGCTGTCAAATACGACGCCGATCATCCTGCGTATCGCGACTACTTCTCCAACTCGAGCGGTGGCTCGGGCCTCGTCACCGGTCGCATCACGGGCCTCGCGGCCGATGCTGCCGGCGACATCTGGGCGGCGGGCGCCGACGGTGGCGTCTGGCGCCATCAGGCCGGGCACGACTCGCCGTACTGGACGGCGATCAGCGACGGCCTGCTCTCGCTCTCGTCGGGTGACCTCGAGTACTCCGGCGGCAAGCTCTGGTACGCAACGGGCGAGGCGAACACGGGCGGCACGAGCTACGTCGGTGCCGGCGTCTATGTGCTCTCCAACCCGGCGACCAGCACGAGCTGGACGCGCGTCGGCGGCAAGGAGCTCGAGTCGACGACGATCGGCAAGCTTCGCTTCTCGAACTCGAAGGTGTGGGCAGCCACGCTTCGCGGCGTCTGGTCGCACAATCTCACCGATACGACGAGCAGTTGGACGCTGTCGTATGCGCCGCATCCGGAGAATCTGCCGGCGTCGCTCAAGCCGTACGCGCAGACCGCATCGCTCGCAGCCGCGATCGGCACCGGCTCCTCCTCGTCGACGACGAACGCGCCCTACAAGAACATCGCGAACGACGTCGCGATCGACCCGACGAACGGCGACCACATCATCGCCGCGATCGGCTGGCGCAGTGGTGACTCCTACAACGGGTTCTACGAGACGACCGACGGCGGCAACACGTGGGTCAAGGTCAACCCGACAGGCTCGATCCCGGCGAACGACATCGGCTACGTCACGTTCGCCTACTCGGCCCATGGCGAGAAGCTGTACGCGATCAACCAATCGCCGACCCTCCTCAACAAGCTGACCGGCACGGTCAACAGCTACCTCGACGGCATCTACGTCTCGAACAGCGGGTCGATCGCGGGCCCATGGTCGAAGATCGCCGACTCGCAGAAGCTCGCGAACTCCGGGTCCGCGCTGAAGCAGTCGGTCTCGGGCAAGGGCTATGGCCCGGGCATCCAGGCCTGGTACAACCAGTTCCTCGCCGTCGACCCGACGAACCCGAACCACGTGTACGCGGGGCTTGAGGAGGTCTACGAGACGAGCAACGGCGGTTCGACGTGGACGACGCCGGGGCCGTACTGGAACTTCTCCTTCTCGTGCTGGAACCCGAACGTCCTCTACCCGCCCAATGGCGCGAGCGGGGCGAACGGTTGTCCGCTGACGACCCATTCCGACCAGCACTCGGTCGCGATCGGCGGCTCCGGCAGCAACGCGTTCGTCGTCGTCGGTAACGACGGCGGTGTCTACAAACGCCCGCTGAACGGGAATACGAACGGCAACGGCAACGCGACCGACTGGTCGAGCCTCAACGACGGTTCGATCGACGCCCTGCAGTACTACGCCGTCGGCGTCGGCAAGATCAACCACACGGTTCACGCGACCCCCGAGCAGACGGTGAACGAGAACGCACTTCCGGTCGAGGGTTCCTCGGCTCCAGGTGGCGTCCTTGTCAGCGGCGGTCTCCAAGACAACGGCGGTTCGCTGCTGCGACCCGGAGCCGGGACGATGGTGTCGAACTTCGGCGGCGACGGCGGCGACGTTCTCGTCGATCCAAACGACGGCTGCAACATTGTGCAGGAGTACGTCGTCCTCTCGATGAGCGTGACGCAGACGTGCGCGAGTCCCGATCCGGCCACTCGCCCGAACGCGTTGCTCGACCTGGCGCAGTCGACGACGTTCAAGATCGGCCCGCCCGACATCAACGCGCGCTTCATCGCGCCGTTCGTGGCGAACAAGCAGAACATCAACGAGTGGCTCGCCGGCGGTAACAGCCTGTGGGTCCAGACCGCAGGCTTCGCGATCCGCAGCCGCAACGCGTGGACGAAGGCGTACACGTTGCCGAGCGGCGGCCAGGTGTACACCGCGGTGGCCATGAACGGCTCGACTGCGATCGGCGCCTGGTGCGGTCCGTGCAACAACAACGGGTTCACGCGTGGCATCACCGTCGGTACGAAGAGCGTCAACGGGACGTGGACGTTCAGCCCCGTCTCGCTGTCGTCGACCGACGGTGCGCCGAACTACATCCCGCGCCGCTTCATCGGTGGCGTCGCGGTCGGTGACGACGGTGCGCTGTACGTCGCCGTCAATGGCTTCTCCCGCCGCTTCACGGAGGGCGAGGGAGCCGGGCTTGGCCACGTGTTCAAGTCGGTAGACCAGGGTGTGACGTGGACGGACATCTCCGGCAACTTCCCGGACGTTCCGGCCAACTCGATCCAGGCGCTCTCGAACGGCTCGCTGGTCGTCGGCACCGACCTCGGTGTCGTCATCCGCCAGTCCGGGAGCACGAGCTGGAAGCGGCTCGGCACGAACCTGCCGCTGACGGTCGACATGGACGTCGAGCTCGGCCCGGACGGGAACATCTACGTGGCCACGCATGGCCGCGGGATCTGGAGCATTCCCAACCCGAGCTAGCGTCTGTAAGGGGCATCGGCACTCGAGCGGGCCGCCTGCGGGCGGCCCGCTTTCGTTCGAGTCCGTGATATCGCAACCCATAGAGGACTTGATATCGGCGATTCGATGGGCGATAGTCGTCCTCTCAGCGGGAGGCGATTTCGCCTTGTCACCAAGTTAAGGGGAGAGACACATGGGGAAGAGATTTTCGCCGCGCGTCCGTTTTGCGGTCGTTGTGGCACTCGTCGCGCTGGCCGCGGCGATGGTGGGGATGCTCGCCTCATCGGGTGGGCGTCACTCGGCGGCACCCACATTCAAGAAGGGTGATCCGGACTCGCGCAAGGCGCTGGCCGGGATCCCGAACGAAGGCCCTGACGCCACCGCTGCTGCGCAGGAAGAGGCGCAGCGTGCTTATCCGGCTGATGCGGTGCCGGAGCAGGCGACCGCTAACGCGCAAGCGGCTTTCGCGGACATCAACGGCAAGGCCAAGGGGAAGGGCGCCTGGCAGCAGATCGGGCCGACGCAGGCCAAGTACCCGGCGCTGCTCGACCAGTTCCTCGCAGGCGGCAAGGAGTACACGGCTTCCGGTCGCGTCACCGCGATGGCGATCGGCGGCTGCAAGGACGGCAACAAGTGCTCGCTCTACATCGGCGCAGCAGGTGGTGGCGTCTGGGTCGCCGACAAGGCGACTGACCGGAACGGCCAGGTGAACTGGCAGTACAAGGGCAACGGTTTGCCGACGAATGCCGTCGGCTCGTTGCTCGTCGATCCATCCGACCCGAGCGGCAACACGGTCTACGTGGGCACCGGCGAAGGCAACGCCTCCGCCGACTCCGAGGCCGGCCTCGGCATCTACAAGACGACCGACGGCGGCGACAACTGGTCGCTCGTTCCGGGCAGCATCATCTTCCGGGACCGCGCGGTCTCGGACATGGCGTTCGACGGTGCGGGCAACCTGCTCGTCGGTCTGACGAGCGCGATTCGCGGGGTCACCTCGGTTTCGAACGGCGGCGCGGTCGGCTGCTTCACCCCGACGTCGCCTCCGGGCTGCTCGACGCGCGGCGTCTACCGGCAGACCGGCGCCACGTTCACGCGCATCTTCACCGCAAGCTCGCGCGGCTCGAACGAGGTCGCTGTCGATCCGAACAACCCGAACGTGCTCTACACGGCCTCCTATCAGCAGGGTGTCTGGCGGTCCGTCAACAACGGTGCCACTTGGACACAGATCAAGACCGCGCTCAACGCGGGCCTGAGCACGGACCGGGCAGAGTTCGCGCTCGCGAAGCTGCCGGGCGGTTTCACACGGATGTATCTCGGCATCGGCAACCAGAGTGACGCCGGTGCAAACCGCGCACGTTTCTACCGCACCGACGATGCAGCGGGTGCCGCAGTGTTCACCGACATGACGACGTCACAGAACATCGGCTACTGCACCGCGCAGTGCTGGTACGACAACGTCGTCTACTCGCCCGCGGAAGACCCGAACGTGGTCTACCTGAGCGGGTCGTTCAGCTACGGCCAGCAGAACTTCGTCAACAACGGCCGTGCGGTGCTGCTGTCGACGGACGGCGGCGTGACCTGGAGCGACATGACGCGTGACAAGGGCAACGACGGTTGGCTTCATCCGGACCAGCATGCCCTCGTGACCGTGCCGGGCAATCCGCTCCAGTGGATCGCAGGCGATGACGGCGGCGTCCTCCGTTCGAACGGGCAGTACGTCGACGGAACCGGGGAGTGCACCGCTCGCGGTCTGACCGGCGGCGCGCTCGCGTTCTGCCAGTCGCTGCTGTGGCGGATTCCCGATCAGACGGTTGCGCTGAACAAGGGGCTGACAACGCTCCAGTTCCAGAGCCTCTCTGCTGATCCGAAGAACCCGCAGAACGGCCTGATGGGCGGCACGCAGGACAACGGCACGTTCGAGTTCAAGGGCTCGAGTGAGGTCTGGCCGCAGATCATCTACGGCGACGGCGGCCAGTCCGGCTGGAACGCGGCGAACAGCAATCTCCGCTTCAACACGTTCACCGGCCAGGCAAGTGACGTGAACTTCCGGAATGGTGATCCCGCCTACTGGGTGATCGCAACCGGGCCGATCCTCTCGAGCAACGACGGCGCGTACTTCTATCCGCCGGTCACTGCCGACCCGAATCCGGCCGCGGCCGGGACGATCTTCCAGGGCTCGAACCACGTCTGGAGGACGCAGGACTGGGCCGGAAATCAGGCGTATCTCGAGGCGAACTGCCCCGAGTTCACGACCGACGCGGCCGCCACGAACTGCGGCGACTTCGTTCCGCTCGGCGGCGCTGTCTGGCCGGCGGGCGCGAACACGCCTGGCGATCTGACGGGCACGCCGTACGGCCTCGACCGGCGGGGCGCGTTCGTGGCTGCGATCGAGCGTGCTCCGAGCAACACTGGCACGCTGTGGGCCGCGACCGGCACCGGCCGGGTGTTCATCTCCGACAACGCGGATGCCCCCGCAACCTCGGTGACGTTCACGCGGCTCGATTCGTCGGCGGCGAACTCTCCCAACAGGTTCGTCTCGTCGATCTACGTCGATCCGACGAACCCGAACCACGCGTGGATCTCGTACTCGGGCTACAACATCAACACGCCGGCGCAACCGGGCCACGTGTTCGAGGTGACACGGACCGGGGCGACGGCAACCTGGGTCGACCGGTCGTACAACCTGGCCGACCTTCCGGTCACCGATCTCGTGCGTGACGACCTGACGGGCGACCTGTACGCCGGCACGGACTTCGGCGTCATGAAGCTCGCCTCGGGCTCCACGACCTGGACGGTCGCGGCGCCCGGGATGCCGAAGGTCGAGACGCCCGGGCTGACGATCGTGCCGTTCGCTCGCGTGCTCTACGCGGCAACGCACGGTCTCGGGGCCTGGAAGCTCGATCTGGGCAAGGTCAAGGGCTAGCGCCCTCGTTCTGACAGGGAAACCGGGAAGGGCCGCCTCCGGGCGGCCCTTCCTATTTTACAATCGCGTTGCTTTCGCCACCGGCGATCGGGGGCACAATGAGGGCATGAAGCGTCTTCTGATGGTCTCCGTCCTGCTCGTCGCGTTCGGGTCTTCGCTTGCGGCAGCCGGTTCGCTGCACGCGCGCGTGTGGCTCACAGACCGCAGCCCGCTCGTTGTCCGCGGCTCGGGGTTCAGCGCCGGCAGTCACGTCACCGTGACGGTCACGGGTGCGGGCCGGCTCGTGCGCACGGTGACCGCGACGAAGTCGGGCACGATCATCGCGCGCTGGACGGTGGTGCCGGCGAAGGCAGGTTGCGCCGCGCTTGTTGTCCGGGCGGCCGGGGTCAATGGAGCCGTCGCGACCACAAAGGTCGCCGGCATCGAGTGTCCGCAGCCGCCGGCTGACGCCGGTCCGTAAGCGCCGCTAGTAGGAGACTGCGCCGCGGCCGGTTGCTGCCGCATGGCGCTGCTCGTCCGCGCGATAGCTCGAGCGAACGAGCGGGCCGGAGAAGACCGAGCCGAAGCCGAGCGCTTCACCCTGTTCGCGGAACCACTTGAACTCGTCCGGGTGCACCCAGCGATCGATCGTTGCGTGCTTCGCGCTCGGCTGGAGGTACTGGCCGATCGTCACCACGTCGACGTCGTGCGCGCGTAGGTCGCCCATCGTCTCGACGACCTCGTCGTTCGTTTCGCCGAGGCCGACGATGATGCTGCTCTTCGTCAGCACGCTGTAGTCAGCGACTTCCTTGGCCCGCTTGAGCAACCAGAGCGCGCCGTCGTAGCTCGCTTTGGCCCCTCGCATCCGCCGATGCAAGCGCCGGATCGTCTCGATGTTGAAGTTGAAGACTTCAGGGCGGGCGCCGAGCACGGTGGCAAGCGCCTCTTCCTCGACACCGAGAAAATCGGGCGTCAGCACCTCGACTGTCGCCTCGGGCAGCTTCGCCTTGAGCGCACGGATCGTCGCCGCGTAGTGGCCGGCGCCCTTGTCGGGGATGTCGTCGCGGTCGACGGAGGTGACGACGACGTGCTTCAGGCCCATTTGCTTCGCGGTCTGTGCGAGCCGCAGCGGCTCGAGTGGGTCGGGCGCATGCTCCGGCTTGCCACTGTTCACGTAGCAATAGCGGCACGCGCGGGTGCAGGTGTCACCGAGGATCTGGAAGGTCGCAGTGCCCCGGCCCCAGCACTCGGCGATGTTCGGGCAGCGG
>JAYUEQ010000003.1:0-9925 GCA_043739205.1 Thermoleophilia bacterium | reverse complement strand
GCGTTCGACGGGACGGCACAAAGAGGCTCAACGCTGCCGATCCTCTACGACGAGTTCGGGATCGAGACGACGATCCCGGCGACCAAGGCGCAGTTCTATACCGGGACGGAACCTGCGACGACGAAACCGGTCGACGAGACGGTTCAGGCGCAGATGTACCTCCAGGCGATGCAGATGACGTTCTGCCAGCCGACAGTGCTCGGGATCCTGCTGTTCCACGTCCAGGACGAGCCCGCGCTCTCTGCGTGGCAGTCGGGTGAGTTCTACGTCGACGGGACACCGAAGGCCTCGCTCTATCCCGTGCGCAGCGCGGCATTCGGAGTGCATCGCGGTATCGCCGCCGCGTGCCCGGGCCTCCTGCTGACGCCGAAACTGGTGCTCGCACGAGGCAAATCGGACAAGACAGGCACGAGGCTCACCCTCACCTGCTCACTCGATTGCACCTATACCGTCTCGCTCGACAATCGCCCGCTCACCGGGACAGCGCTGGGACGCACGCCAAAGACGCTCGTCTTCAAGGGCGCGCTGCCGCCCGGCCCGCACCGCGTGACTGCACAGGGCGTCGTCCCGGTGAACACCGGCCCCGCCGGTACGGCCTCACTCTCCTTCCGCTCGCGCTAGCGCTCGAGGCAGCCTCGGGCCGCTAGCCTTCGGGCATGGAAACCGGCCAGTACGTCGCCTACGCCTACTTCCGCGTCGATCCGGCCTGGCGCCGGCTGCCGGTGGAAGAGCGCGCGGCACATAAAGACGCGTTCGCGGACGTGATCGAGGAGCTCACACCGAGCTTCGACCACCTGCGCGCCTATTCGACCACCGGTGTGCGGCCGGAGACAGACTTCTTCCTCTGGAAGATCACGGAGCGTTATGAAGCGCTCGGCGAACTCGGCGCGGCCTTGAATGCCACGCCGCTCGCGGGTTGGCTCGAGACGCCGTACAACTATCTTGCGACTACGAAGGCGTCGGAGTACACCTCGGCGCGCAAGCCGCGGAAGATCGTCCCGCAAGGCTCGCCGTATCTCGTCGTGTACCCGTTCGTGAAAGTGCGCCCTTGGTATGCGCTGTCGGAAGATGACCGCCGGCGCGCGATGGATGAGCACATTCGCATCGGGCGCGAGGAGTTCCCGACGATCCACAACCACACGAGCTACAGCTTCGGGATCGACGACCAGGAGTTCATGACCGCGTTCGAATGCGACGAGCCGGCCGACTTCATGCACCTGATGTTGCGGCTTCGTGACTCGGAGGCCTCGAGCTACACCGAGCGCGACACGCCGATCTTCGTCGGCCAGCACATGTCGATCCGCGAAGCGCTCGCGCGCCTCGACGGCATCGGCGCACTCGTCGAAGACCGCTAGCTAAGCGAGGTTCTTCTGGTCGCGCCACGTGCGGTAGCCCGCGTAGCCGCACGCAGCTGCGACGAGGAGCGCGACGAGCACATCGCGTCCAGCGAGGCCAGCCAGCATCCACCAGCCGATGTCGACGACGAGCAGCGCCGCGGCGCTGTAGAACACCCACGCTGCCCGCGGCGGCCAGGTCGAGATCTCGCGCCGCCCGAAGTCGCGCCAGTAGAAGTAGGCAACGACTGCGATCGCGATGATGAACGCGATCCGCAGCAGCAGACCCGCCGTGACCACCGCCGTCTCCAGGTTCAGTAGGACGATCGCCAGCGCGACCGCGGCGAGGATCAAGAGGTTGCGGACGAACGGGGTCATGCCGTCATCCAAGCGCGCACGCCGAGTGCAGCGCCTAGGGCCGTTGCGATCCCGAACCAGAGCAGCCGGGCCCGCGGTTCCTCAGGCGCGTACAGCCACGGCGAGAGCACGGCGAGGAGCGCGAAGGTGCCGTAGGCGTAATGAAGATGGTCGTGCGCGCGATGATGGCGCGAGAGCAGGAGCAGCCCGAGACCGACCTGCGCGACGAGCAATGTCTGCGCCAGGGCGAGCAACTGTGCAACGGTGTGCCCGGCTCGCTTGCGGCGCGCCCAGAACGCCGCCGCCGACGCGAGGACGCAGACCGCAATCAGAAGGAATGCGTTCAGGTGGTGGGCCGTTAGCATCGACATCGAAAGCTACAGGGAGGACGATCGTGGTCGAAGAGGGAAAGCCTGCACCGGATTTCGAGCTGAAGAGCGACAGCGGCGAGAGCGTCAAGCTCTCCGACCTGCGCGGCAAGCAGGTCGTCCTCTACTTCTATCCCAAGGACGACACACCGGGTTGCACGACCCAGGCGTGCGGGATCCGCGACGTCTACGGAGAATTCGAGCGCGAGGGCGCCGTCGTGCTCGGCGTCTCGCCCGACGACGAGCGCTCACATGTCAAGTTCAAGGAGAAGTTCGAACTGCCCTTCACGCTCCTCGCGGACGAGGAGCACAAGGTGGCCGACGACTACGGCGTCTGGGCGGAGAAGAAGTACATGGGCAAGACCTACTGGGGCGTCGAGCGCTCGACCTTCGTGATCGACGAAGCGGGCAACGTCAAGCGCGTCATGCACAAGGTCAAGCCCGACACACACGCCGACGACGTGCTCGCGACGCTCCGCTCCTAGCTCGGTCCTCTAAACTGACGCCATGTGCCGGAATATCAAGATCCTCTACAACTTCCAGCCGCCGACCACCGAGGACGAGGTTCACGCTGCCGCCGTGCAGTACGTCCGCAAGGTCAGCGGCATGACGAAGCCGTCGCAGGCGAACGAAGCGGCGTTCGAGCATGCGGTCGAAGCGATCGCGGACGTGACACAGACGCTGCTCGACAAGCTCGTAACGCAAGCGCCTCCGCGCGACCGTGAAGTGGAAGCGCAGAAGCGCCAGGCGCGCGCCGCCGAGCGCTTCGGTCGCGTCGCGTAGGTCTCTCCGCCTCACTTCATCGGAACGAACGTGATCGGCCCGCCACCGAGCACGAGAACGTTGACGCCGCGGTGCAGGACGAGACCCGTCGCCAGGTCAACCAGCTGCCGATCGGTGTGGGACGTGGGAATCCACCGCACCGCCGACGGCTGTCCTGTCGCCATAGCCTCGTCCAGTCCAACCTGGAGATACGTCAGCGCCGTGCGGTCACGCGCGTTCGTCGTGATTTCCTCTGTGCTGAGCATTGCGGCCGAGCCTCCCTCGTCTGGAATCGTTTCGACTCAAGACCGCAGATGCACAGTTAGCGATGTTCGGCGACAGATTGCTCTCCCCCTTGTGGGGGGAAACTGCAGTTGGCCGCATTCGGGGTACCCCGACCGGGGCGTTACCCGACAGATGTTGCTGTGAGCTTCGGCTCCGTGTCGCGACCGCGGTTGACGAGCCGGCGCAGTTGCTCGGGATCGTTCGCATGCGCAATTGCTTCGGGAAGCGCCACGTCTCCGTCCTGGACGAGCTGAGCCAGTGCTTGTTCGAGCGTGTGCATTCCGCGCCGGCCGCCGGTGTGCATGTACGAGTGGACCTGCTCCATCTTCGCCTGGCGGATGAGGTTCCGGACCGCGTCGTCTGCGACGAGCACCTCGACCGCCGCGCGGCGGTCTTCCCCGTCGGCGGTGACGAGCAGCGCCTGGGCGATGATCCCCTGCAGGGATGCGCCGAGCTGCACACGCACCTGCGCCTGCTGCTCGTGCGGAAACACGTCGACAACGCGGTCGATCGCACCGGCGGCGCTCCGCGTGTGCAGCGTGGCGAAAACGAGGTGGCCTGTCTCGGCGGCCGTGAGCGCGATCGAAATCGAGTCGAGATCGCGCAACTCGCCGACGAGGATCACGTCGGGGTCCTGCCGCAGCGCAGAGCGCAGGGCACGCGCAAAAGAGCGCGTGTCCGCGCCAACCTCGCGCTGATTCACGACGGCCCGCTTGTGTGAGTGCATGAATTCGATCGGATCCTCGACGGTGACGATGTGGCAGGCTCGCGTTTCGTTGATCGCGTCCACCATCGCGGCGAGCGTCGTCGACTTGCCGCTGCCCGTCGGACCGGTGACAAGGACGAGTCCGCGTGGACGAAACGCCAGCTCCCGCACGATCTCGGGCATGCGAATGTCTTCGAGCGTCGGAATGGTCGCCGGCACGAGGCGAACGGCGCACGCGACCGAATCGCGGTCGTAGGACGCGTTCAGCCGGAAGCGCCACGTGTCACCGAGCGCGTAGGAGAAGTCGAGCTCTCGCTCGACTTCGAGCTCCTTCTGCTGGTCGAGCGTCGTGATCCGGTAAACCAGCCCGCGCATCTCGTCTGCCGTGAGCTCCGGCAGGTCCAGGCGTTCCAGCTCGCCGCGCACGCGCAGCACCGGGGGCGACCCCGCGCAGAGATGGAGGTCCGAGGCTCCGGCCGTAGCCATCCGCTCGAACAGATCGACCAGCGTGAACGCCATCACCCGAGGGTGATCGGCGGTTCAGCCTACGAGCTTGAATCTACGCGAGAACGACGGTGGTCTCGTCGCGCGCGCCGGCGTAGTCGTCGCCCAGGCGTTCGCGGAGCGTCTGTCCGAGCTCACCGCTCGCTTCGAGCTCCTCGACGATGTCGGCACCGCCGACCAGCTCACCCTTGACGAACACCTGCGGGATCGTCGGCCAGCCGGAGATCGCCGACAGCTCCTGGCGGATCGCCGGGTCGGGCAGGACGTCGACCGCGGTCACAGAAGCGCCCGTGCGCCGCAGCGCTTCGAGCGCGCGGCCAGAGTTGCCACACATCACGAATGCCGGGGTGCCCTTCATGAAGATCGCGACGTCCGAGCCGTCGATCACCTCTTTGATCTTGTCCGAGTAGCTCATGTCGCTCCCTTCGTCTTGATGCGCAGCTCATGGATGGTGCCGTCGGCGAGCGGCGCCGAGAGCGCCTCGTACACACGCCGGTGCTGCTCCACGAGGGAGAGCCCGACGAGCGACGGAGACGTCACGACCACCTGAAAGTGGTCGCCGCCGCCGGTGCGGTCGATCACGTCGAGCTCGGTCGCGTCCGGGAACGCGCTCTCGAGCAGCTGACGGAGAGGCTGTGTGCTCACTCTTCGATCGTAGCGAGCGTGAGGGTGTCGCCAGCGTTGACGCCTTCAGCGGCGCCTTCGGCCAGCTCGATCACGACCTTCGCTCCGCGGCGGGAGGCCATACGCCAAGGCCGCAACGATGACACGACGTCGAGCACGACGAGGTCGCGATCGCAGAACACCGCGTCGATCGTGAAGCGCATGAAGAACATGTGGATCGAGCCCGCTGGACGGAACAACATCGCTTCGCCAGGTGCAAGCGATGCTCGACCGAGCAAGCCGCGCATGCGCGACCACGGACTGCGCGCGAGCCGACAACGATCCGCGACGACCGTTCCATCTGATTTCAGAAGCTTTGCGGTTTGCATGAGCGGCTCGGCCTAACCCTTCTGAACAGTGTGACGTAACCCTTCGGAGTGATTTGCAAAAGCGCGGCGCAAGTTTCGCAACACCGCGGTTTCTACACCTCCGCACGCAACGCACATTTTGTCCGCTCCGCCGCCGCTTGAAGGGAGGTGTACCCATATGAAGCTTCGTGATTGGTTCGAGCTGGTGCGCATCCAGCTCAAGCGCGAAGAGGGCCAGACGATGGCCGAGTACGGCCTGTTGATCGCGTTCATCGCGATCGTCGCTCTGGTCGGCATCACGCTCCTCGGCACGTCGCTGAAGACCTTCTTCACCGATCTCGCAAACCAGGTCTAGCTCTCACGAGCCTTCGCTTCCGAAGGCCCGTCTACAACCCGCCGCCGCACCACCCCGCCGCCATGAAACACACCTTCCGCAACCTTGCATCCGCCGCCGACGAAACCGGTCAGACAATGGCCGAGTACGGGGTCCTGATCACCGGGATCGCGCTCGTCGTCGCGCTGGCCGTCCCGACACTCGGCGCCGCGATCGGGAATCTGTACCGCGGCGTCATCGGGGCCTTCGGAGGCTGACCGTGGAGCGCATGCTTTCACTCCGCTCCGAAGACGGCCAGGCGGCCGCAGAGATGGCATTCGTGCTCCCGATCCTCGCAGCGATCCTGCTCGCGATCGCGCAGTTCGGAATCCTCTTCAACAACTACATCACGCTCACCGACGCGACCCGCACGGGCGCGCGTAAGGCCGCAGTGAGCAGATTCTCAGGTGACCAGGGCGCCGCGGCGATCACCGCAGTGCGCGCGGCCGCCTCGAATCTCACCCCCGCGAAGCTCACCGTGAGCGTTACGTCGCCCAACTGGAATGTTCCGGGCAGCGACGTGATCGTCACGGCGACGTATCCGTACGACATCAGCATCCTCGGCTGGGTCGTCCAGTCCGGGAGCCTCACGAGCACCACGAAGGAGCGATTGGAATGAAGACTCTCCGCAGAGAAGAAGGTCAGGTCACGGTCCTGACCGCGATCTTCATCGTCGGGCTCATGGGGATGGCCGGCTTCGTGCTGGACGTCGGCTCGTGGTTCCGGCAGCAGCGCGTCGCACAGACAACCGTCGACTCGGCCGCACTCGCCGGCGCGCAAGCGCTTCCCGGCGACACCGGCACCGCGCGAGGCTACGCGACCACCTTCGCGGCCAAGAACGGTGGGGTTGCCGGTGCGACGATCACGTTCACGTCGCGCTACCGGCCCGACGACAGCATCACGGTCACGCAGGACACACCGACCCAGGGTTTCTTCTCGAAGCTGTTCGGCGTCACGACCGTCACCGTTCACGCGCACGCGTCAGCGATCGCCGAGGTTCCGAGCGCGGTGCTCGGCGTCGCACCGATCGCCGTCGACCTCCACCACCAGATGCTGTCCGGCCCCGGTTGCCCGTGCTTCTCGGTGCCAACCACGATTCCGCTCGGCAAGAGGGGCGTGCCCGGCGCGTTCGGGATGATCGATCTCGACACGGCCAACGGGAACACCGGCAGCTCCGTGCTCGCCGACTGGATCGCAAACGGATTCAACCAGTACCTGCCGCTCGGAAACTACGACTCCGACCCCGGCGCCAAGTTCAACTCGTCGCAGATCCAATCCGCGCTCCAGGACAAGTACGGCGGCGACCTCCTCTTCCCCGTCTACGACAGCCTCAGTGGGAACGGCTCGAACGCTGCGTACCACGTCGTTGGCTGGGCGGCCTTCCACCTGACGTTGTCGCAGGCCAGTGGTAACAGCGGCACGCTCAGTGGCTGGTTCGACCGCGTCATCTGGCAGGGGATCATCCCCTCCGGCGGCCCCGACCCCAACATTCCCGATCTCGGCGTCAACTCCGTCGCCCTCGTCGACTGAACCGAAGGAAACCCGCCCACATGACCTACCGCATCCGCAACATCGCCGTCGCCGTCGGGCTTGCGCTCGTCGCTGCACTGCTCACGACGTTCTACGTCGCGAACTACAAGCGCCACGTCCGCCAGACCGAAAGCACCGTCACGGTCTACGTCGCGAAGCGCGACATCCCGCAGGGGACGACGGGCGCAGAGTTGATCAAGTCGGGGTGGATCCAGACCCAGGACGCTGTGAAGCGCACGGTCGTCCCGGGTGCGATCTCGAATCCGGACCAGGTCCGTAGTTTGATCACGCGCCAGGACATCTACGCCGGGGAGCAGGTCTCACTTCGTCGCTTCGCCGGCCACGCCGAGCAGGGCGTTCGCTCGCAACTGCACGGCGGGCTGCGCGCGCTCTCCATTCCCGGCACGCCTGATGCGCTTCTCGCTGGAACGCTGCGCGACGGCGATCACGTCGATGTGATGGCCAACCTCAAGACCGGCGATTGCTCGACGTGCTTCGCAGTCCGCGACGTAGCGCGCGACGTGCTCGTCCTTCATGCGTCCGGCAATTCCGCGCTGCCGAACGGCAAGACCGGGAGCCAAGGCTCATCGGTGCTGCTCGCCGTTCACGACAATCGCGAGGCGCAGAAGATCTGGTACGCGGTGGAGAACTCGGCGGGCTGGTCGCTTGCCCTCCGCCCCGTCGCGAACGGAACCGACAGCCCGGAGGACATCGAAGGCATCACCTCACTGCTCAAGGACGGCGCAGGCAGCGCCAACCTCCAGCACTACTCAGGAGCCGTGAAATGACCGAGCTGACAGACACCATCCAGCGCACGCGCCTCTACTTCACGGGCGACTGTGACGGGTTCGCCGAGCTGAAGGAGTCGCTCGCCCAGCACCCGGCTCTCGAAGTGATCGGCTCGAGCGAGCATGTCGGGCAAGCAAGCGGTGTGCTCGCCGGGGGGCACCTCGAGTGCATCCTGCACGCCACCCGCTCCGAACGGTTCCCCGCGACTGAGGTCGCGGCGATCCGAGAGCAGACGCGCGCGCCGATCGTAATCGTGGCGTCCGGAACTGCATCGGAGATCCTCGAAGAGGCGCTCGACGCAGACGTCTCGGATGTCGTGCTCCTCCCGCAACTCGTGGAGAACGTCCTGTTCATGATCAAGAAGGCATCCCACGCGAAGCGTGCTCTCCCGACGGTCACCCGTGCCCAGCTCGGTCGCGTCGTCACGGTGTTCTCGCCGAAGGGCGGCACCGGCAAGACGGTTACCGCCTCGAACCTCGGCGCTTCGCTCGCCAAGCAGGGTCAGAAGACGTTGCTGCTCGACCTCGACCTCCAGTTCGGCGATGCCGCGATCGTGATGGGCATCGAGCCGGAGAAGACGGTGTACGACCTCGTCGTCGCACCGGGCGAGCTCGACCACGAGAAGCTGGCCGGCTACATCACGAAGCATCCGTGCGGTCTGGACGTCCTTCCCGCTCCACTCCGCCCCGAGGATGCCGAGCTCGTCACCGAGTCGAAGATCACCCGCCTGCTCGAGGTCGCCCGGGAGACCTACGACGTGATCGTCGTCGATACGTCGCCGTTCTTCCACGGGCCGATGCTCGCGACGCTCGATCGCACCGACGAGCTGCTCGTGATCTGCGGTCTCGACGTCCCGACGCTCAAGAACGTTCGGCTCGCGCTGCAGACACTCGAGTTGCTCGCCTACCCGACGAGCCGCATCCGCTTCGTCCTCAACCGGGCAAACACGAAGGTCGGTCTCAGCAAGCGCGAGGTCGAGTCGGCACTGAAGGTGTCGATCGACACCGAGGTCCCGTCGGACCGTTCGGTGCCGATCTCGGTGAACCAGGGAAACCCCGCGGTACTCGCGCATCCCGGCTCCGACTTCTCGCAGGCCATGACCACGCTCGCGAAGAGCCTGATCAAGGAACCGGCGAAGACGTCGAAGGCGAAGTCGCAGCAGCGGCGCCGCCTGAGCATGGCGAGGAGCTGAGATGGGCCTTCACGACAGGCTCGCACGCCAGGGGGACGGCGCCGCAACGCTCGCCGTCGTCGGCAACGGCAGTTCGGCCCACCAGGCGCCCACCGTTTTCGCCGACGATCCGTACGCGGACCTTAAGAGCCGGATCCACCATCAGTGCATCGCGAAGCTGGGGCCTGAGCTGTTCAAGCAGGACGGCTCGAGTGACCTGACCGACCAGGTGTATCGCGCGGTCACGGAAGAGCTTGCGCTCGATCGGACGCCACTGACGCGCGACGAACGCCGCGAGATCGTCCGGCAACTGACGGACGACATTCTCGGCTACGGCCCGATCGAGCCCCTCCTCCGCGACGACTCCGTCACCGAAGTGATGGTCAACGGATTCGACAAGGTCTACGTCGAGCGCAACGGCAAGCTCGAACGCACTGACGTCCGGTTTGTAGACGAGTCGCACGTGATGCGGATCATCGACAAGATCGTCTCGCAGATCGGCCGACGCGTCGACGAGGCGTCGCCCATGGTCGACGCCCGCCTCCCTGACGGAAGCCGCGTCAACGCGATCATCCCGCCGCTCGCGCTCAACGGCCCGACGCTCACGATCCGGAAGTTCTCCCGCGATCCCTACACGATCAACGACCTGATCACCTTCGGGACGCTGACCGCGCGCTCCGCCCAGTTCCTCGCCGCCGGCGTGAAGGGCAAACTGAACGTGCTGATCTCCGGCGGCACGGGCACCGGCAAGACGACCACGCTCAACGCGATGAGC
>JAYUEQ010000002.1:0-11878 GCA_043739205.1 Thermoleophilia bacterium | reverse complement strand
GCGGCACCAGTCGTCCGGCGCGCGACATACCGTAGGCGCCCGTGTCATACAAGGCAAGCAGCGATCCCGAGGCAGCCGCGGTCGAGGCGTTCGCGCGCTTCCAGCTCGAACGAGAGATCTCGGCGCGAGAGCGGATCGCTCGCGCATCTGGCTTCGCGCTTCTCGAGTTAACGTCGATCCTCGACGAGCCCGAGGCGGTCCTGGCGGGTGGCGTCGACCCGCTCGGCATCGTTCTTGTCGGCTTCACGGTGCGCGGCCGGCGACTGTTGCGATCGATGTACCGACTACTTGACGCTGGCGAAGCGAGCGAGGCGGTGCCACTGCTCCGCACGATCAGCGAATACCTGATCGTCGGGCGGTGGCTCAGCGAGCACCCCGACAGACTCGGCGACTGGGCAATGGCGGATCACGATCGTCGTGACTACGTCATCGCGGAAGTGATGCGCGAACTGGGGGACGAAGACCCTGAGACGACCGCGGCGTTACAACGGCAGCGCGACGAGATCGAGCTCAGCCGCAAGCATTGGGTGGGCGAGCGTGGACAGCCAGGTTCGGCTCCGAACGTAGAACAGATGGCCACGCAGCTCGGCCTCGGTTTCGCGTATCAGCTCGCTTACCGCTCGCAATCGCAGTTCGACGTGCACGCGACGACTCTCGCGGTCGACAGCTGTTACGACCAACTGCCTAGCGGTGAATTAGGAATCAGGCGCACCCCGGTGCACGCGCTCGCCGAGTTCAATCAGTACGAACTGGGGGCGCACACGCTTCGCGATCTCCTCGCGACCACGAACGCGCACGTTCGCAGCTTCCTCTGGACGACGGGCCTCGATGGGATCACTGGCGCCCTCGAGGCTTTGCGCGAGTCCGACCCACGGAAGTACACGGACCCTGCGGATCGGATCATTCGCGCCGCTCAACCTGAACCGGATGAAGCGCCGCCAGAATCTCGCGACGAGCGCACTGTGACGGACGAGTAGCCCACAGGCGATATCGGGGCGCTCTCTCGCAGCCGAATCACCATGGTGGACAAAGCGTGAGGTCGCCGTATCCCCGGGGAGGCCCGCCCCACATGACCCCACGCGCGATCGCTACCAGGCGATCCGGGAGCGAATCCCGTGGCGCGCCACCAAGAGAACGTTAAACGATCGACCAGGTGTCGCCAGAGGCGACCAACGCCTGCAGGTCACCGTCGCCCTTGGCGTTTGCAAGCTGCGCCGCCACTAGCTCGTCGTAGCTGTCGCGTTGCACGTCGCGGAACACGCCCAACGGGACGGTGCCATGCGTTTCGAACGTGACTCTCGAGAGAGCGAACGCCGTTGCGAGATCCGTCTCGTCGTGCTTGATGCCCGTGTCGCCGGCTACTTCGCCGTGCTTCAGGTACATCCGATTTTCTTTGGCGTCGCGGACGAAGTCGAACGCGCCGTCGTTATAGATGTTGCAGTTCTGGTAGATCTCGACGAAGGACGCTCCCTTGTGCGCTGCGGCTCGGCGCAGCACATCGGTGAGGCCCGGCTTGTCGGTGTCGAGGGCACGCGCGACGAACGTTGCGTCCGCGCCCAGCGCCAGGCTCAGCGGATTGAACGGATAGTCCACGCTCCCCATCGGGGTCGAGCCCGTGACCTTTCCCTGCTCACTCGTCGGCGAGTACTGGCCCTTCGTCAGGCCATAGATCTGGTTGTTCAGCATCAGGATCGTGATGTTCACGTTGCGGCGCAGCGCATGGATCAGATGGTTACCGCCGATCGACAGCGCATCGCCGTCGCCGCTGACCACCCACACCGACAGATCGGGACGCGAGACCGCGAGGCCCGTCGCGATCGCCGGCGCGCGGCCGTGGATCGAATGCATGCCGTAGGTCTGCATGTAATACGGGAAGCGCGCCGCGCAACCGATCCCGGAAACGAACACCATGTTCTCGCGGGCGATGCCGAGCTCCGGCATGAAGCTTTGGACCGCGGCGAGGATTGCGTAGTCGCCGCAGCCTGGGCACCAGCGGACTTCCTGGTCTGACTTGAAGTCCTTTGCGGTGAGCTTTAGTTCGCTGGTCACGCGGTTCTCCGGAGAAACTCTCGAACCTGGTTAAAGAGCGAACCAGGTTCGAAAAGAAGGGCGGCGCTCCGAGGAAGGTCTCGAATCTGGTTCGGCTGACACCGAATCAGGTTCGGGACGAGGGTCACGCCTAGAAACTCTCGAACCTGGTTAAAGAGCGAACCAGGTTCGGGGCTCGGGGACGAAAGGCTCGAATCTGGTTCGCGCGCCAGCGCCGCTGAAGTGCAAACGACACCGGGGTGAATCAGGTTCGGACGAGGTTCGGGACGCAACTCTCGAACCTGGTTAGAGAGCGAACCAGGTTCAGGGCCTGGGGACGAGAAGCTCGAATCTGGTTCGCCCACCAACGCCGCTGAAGTGCAAACGACACCGGGGCGAATCAGGTTCGGACTACTCATTTCGCCTCCTCGACTGTGCGGCGCATCAGCATTTGTTGGCCGGTGCGGTCGGTCGAATGCACGATTGCGAGGAAGCGGCGCGCTCGGTCGGCTCGCAGTGTCTTTACGCGCTCGCCGTCCTTGTCGATGAACACCGTGCCCTTTGGGGTTGCTTTGAACGAGAAGCTCACAGCAGCGCCTGCACCGCGTCGCGGATGTCGCCCGCTTTGAACGGCTTGCCCGACACGACGTTGTAGCCCACCGCGTCGACCAGATACTTCGCGCGGATGAGCTGCAACAGCTGGCCCAGGTTCATCTCCGGGATAAGTACCCGGTCGTAGCTCTTCAGCACATCGCCGAGGTTCGCCGGGAACGGGTTCAGCCAGCGCAGGTGCGCATGCGCGACCTTGCCGCCCGCCCCACGCACGCGGCGCACGCCCGCGTGCACCGGGCCGAACGTGCCGCCCCACGACAGCACCAGCACGTCGGCACCCTCCTGGTGGTCGACGATCTGATCCGGCACCTTGATCCCCGCCACCTTCTGCGCGCGCAACTGCGTCATCAGGTCATGGTTGTCGGCGTCGTAGGAAATGGTGCCCGTGATGTTCGCCTTCTCCAACCCGCCGATGCGGTGCTCGAGGCCCTTCGTGCCGGGGATCGCCCACGGGCGCGCCAGCGTCTCCGCGTCGCGCGCGTACGGCTGGAACTCCTCGCCGTTCTCGTGGGCGAACTCGACGTCGATCTTCTCCAACGATGCGATGTCCGGCACGAGCCACGGCTCTGCGCCGTTTGCGAGATACGCGTCACTCAACAGGTAGACAGGTGTGCGATAGGTGAGCGCGATACGCGATGCTTCGATCGCCGCATAGAAACAGTCGCCCGGCGTACCGGCGGCAAGCACCGGCACCGGCGACTCGCCGTTGCGTCCGTGAAGCACCATCAAGAGGTCGCCCTGCTCCGGCTTCGTCGGCATGCCGGTCGACGGGCCCGCACGCTGCACATCGACGATCAAGAGCGGCAGCTCGAGCGTAATCGCGAGCCCGACGGTCTCCGACTTCAGCACGACGCCCGGACCAGCGGAGGTCGTCACACCGAGCGAACCGCCGAATGACGCGCCGAGGGCGGCACCGACGGCAGCGATCTCGTCCTCGGCCTGAAACGTGCGCACGCCGAACGCCTTGTGCTTCGCAAGCTCCTCGAGAATCGACGACGCCGGCGTGATCGGGTACGCGCCAAGGAACAGATCCAGGCCAGAAAGCTTCGACGCGGCGAGGAGCCCCCACGAGAGCGCCGTGTTGCCCGTGATCTGCCGGTAGGTGCCCGGCGTCAGCTTCGCGGCCTTCACCTCGTACTGCACCGCGAACGCCTCGGATGTCTCGCCGAACGCGTAACCGGTGTTGAACGCCTTCTGGTTCGCAGCCGCGATCTCCGGCCGCTTCCCAAACTTCTTCTCGATGTACGTCGTCGTCGACTCGGTCGGACGGCCGTACAGCCACGACATCAGCCCGAGCGCGAACATGTTCTTCGCACGCTCGGCCTCGCGCGCGGTCACGCCCTCGATGTCCTTGAGCGCGCCGACGGTCATCGCCGTCAGCTGCACCGCGTGCACCTGGTAGTCGGCGAGCGAACCGTCGTCGATCGGATTCGTCTCGTAGCCGGCCTTCTTCAGGTTGCGGTCGGTGAACGCGTCGGTGTCGACGATCAACGTGCCGCCCTTCGGCAGGTCGCCGATGTTCGTCTTCAGCGCGGCCGGGTTCATCACGACGAGCACGTCGGGGCGGTCGCCCGGCGTGAGGATGTCGTGGTCTGCGAAATGGAGCTGGAAGCCGGAGACGCCGGGAAGCGAGCCGGCCGGCGCGCGGATCTCCGCAGGGAAGTCCGGGAACGTCGCGAGATCGTTCCCCGTCATCGCCGTCTCGGTCGTGAAGCGGCCACCCGTCAGTTGCATGCCGTCGCCGGAGTCTCCGGCGAACCGGATCACGACGGAATCGAGCTGTTCGACCGGCTTGGCCACCACCGGCGGTTATAGCACCGGACTACGCAACGACAGGTGCGGGGATTCCCACAAACTTGCCGTCCCGCATGGCGAGGCGCCTCGGCGCCCGGGCCGCGAGGCCCGCGTCGTGCGTCGCGACGATCACGGTCGAGCCGTGCTCTGCCGCGAGGCCGGCCAGGAGCTCGATGATCTCGCCGCCCGTCGCCGAATCGAGGTTGCCCGTCGGCTCGTCGGCGAGCACGACCCGCGGCTCGACCGACAGTGCGCGCGCGATCGCGACCCTCTGCTGTTCGCCGCCCGACATGTGCGCCGGCAGGTGGTCGGCGCGCTCGGCGAGCCCCACCTCGCCGAGCATCTGCAGCGCCTTCTCGCGGGTGCCGCCGACCGGCGCGAGCTTCACCTCGACGTTCTCAACCGCCGTCAGCGTCGGGATCAGATTGAACTGCTGGAAGACGAAACCGAACGAGCGGAGCCGCAGCGTCGCGAGCTGGCTGTCCGGAAGCTTTGCGAGATCGCGCCCCTCGAACAGCACCGTGCCGTTACTCGGACGGTCGAGTGCGCCGAGAAGCTGCAACAACGTCGTCTTGCCAGAGCCGCTCGGCCCTTCGAGCGCGAGGAACTCGCCCGCCTCGATCTCGAGGTCGATGCCGTCGAGCGCGCGCACCGTCGACGGCCCGCGCTCGAAGAACTTCGCGACGTCGCTCAGCTCGTACTGGATTCCCATCAGTCGACCTGCCTCAACGCGTCGGCGGGACGCAAGCGCGCAGCGCGCATGGCGCCCGCCGTCCCCGCGACCAGGCCCCCCAGGAGGGCAAGTCCGAACCCGGTCGCGAGGACGGTGACACCAACTGGTGCGCTGAGCGAAACGGAGCTGGTCGCCGTGCGTGCGGTCGAGACGCCGAGGCCGAGCACCGAGGAGTCGCCGGTGGTCGAGCTTGCGCTCAACGTCGGCCCGAACGCGTTCACCGCGGCGATGATCAGGAGGCCGACGACGATGCCGAAGATGCCGCCGAGCACGCCCTGCGCGAGCGACTCGCCGGCGATCTGGCGCACGACCATCCGCTGCGTCCAGCCAAGGGCTTTCAGCGTGCCGAGCTCGCGGGTGCGCTTGCCGACCGAAGAGAGCGCGAGCAGCGCAGCGAGGAGGAACGCTGCGACGGCCGCGATCACCGAGAGCGCTACACCGAGGTTCTTCGAGAGGTTCGACGCGTCGACGAGCGAGCCGCTGATCTTCGCGGCGACCTGCTTCGAGCTCGCGACCTGCGCCTGCGGGAGCGCCGCCTCGATCGCCTTCTGCACGTTCGCGACATCGGTGCTGCTCTTCGCGCGGACGAGCACGACGTTTGCGAGGCCGGCCTCGTTCGCGAGCGTCTGCAGCTGCTTCAGCGGCAGGTAGACGTCGGCGCTCTGCCCGCCGAGCGGCGGCGTGACGAGACCGACGACGGTGAACGAGGTGCCGTTGAGGTCGAGCTTCGAGCCGACCTTCAACGAATGCTTCGCGGCGTAGGTCTGCGAGACGAGCGCTTCACGGCCACCGGCTGCGGCGAGGTAACGGCCCTTCGTGACCTGGGCGGTCGTGACGACGCCCATCGTCGGGTTCGTCTGGTCGACGCCGCCGATCGTGTACGCGGTTGTCGTGATGTTCGTCTGCGGCGGGTTGAGCACCTGGCGCAGCGTCTGCGACGGCGAGGTGAAGCTCGCGCGCAGCTTCTGCAGGCGGGCGGGCAGGCACTTCGTGAACGCACCGCGGTCCGGGCGAGCGGCGCCGCCGAACCCGCCTCCGCCTCCGCCTGCGAGACCGCCGCCACCGTTGTTGTTGGCGCTCCGGGTGCCGCCGCCGAGCTTCGCGAAGCACGCCTGCATCGCGGCGAACTCCGCCGCGTTCGGCTGCGGAATCTTCTGCACCTGCGTGATCGTCTTCGCCTGCGTCTTCAGCGTCGCGACGATCTTCGGGACGATCCCTTCCTGGTGCTGCGCGAGCAGTGTCAGCCCTTGCGTCACTTGCGCGACGCCGGCGATCGAGGCGATCTGCTTCGCGGCCGTCTGCTGGAAGGTCAGCTGCGTGCCCGGCAGGAAGAAGTCGTGCACGAAGTGTGTGCCGGGCTTACCGAGCTTCGAGAGGTCGGTGATCACCGACTGGTTTGCCTGCACGAGGTCGCGGCTCGCACCGCCGCCGCCCGGCCCGCCGCCGCCGAAGCCGCCCGTGTTCTGCTGCGGCGAGAGCGTCACCGTCAGATCGGTGCCGATCCCGGCGAGTGGATTCAGCGTCTTCTTCTGCGCGCGGTCGAGTCCGTTCGAGAGGCTGGAGATCGCGATCACGAGTGCGACACCGAGACCGAGCCCGATCAGCGTCACGATCGTCCGCGTGCGTCTCCGCAACAACTCGTTTCGCAGATAGCGCACGTAGAACACATGCGAAGGAAACATGCGCCGCCTGTGAGATCCCTAATAAGACGCGGGGCGGCCGTAGCCGCCCCGTGTGTTCCGAGCAAGGGAATGTGTCGGCTACGCGGCGACGAGCTCGTGCTCGGCGCGGAGCCAGTTCTCGACGGGGTCGCCCCCGGCCTCGAGATGGATGTAGTACGCGCGCGTCGCAACGTGCTCCCAGGTGAGCACGATCGGCTCTGTCGCCTCCGTCTTCTTCGTGCGGCGCGTGACGGTCTTCTTGGCTGCTGCCGCCTTCTTCGGTGCGGCGGCCTCGGTGGCCTTACGTGGCATCTCTGCCCCCTTCCGGTCGTCGCAGGATTGCCATTCCGCCTTCGGGACGGCCGGGGGCGTTCCTCCTACGCAGCGGCGTGAACGCGATCGTGCTCGTCGCCGGGCGCCGGGATCGCGTCTCCGATGGTCGTCTTGCTCTGCAGCGGCACCTCGCGGAGCAGCCACGTGAGGGCGAACGCGAGGATCGAAACGCCGCCGGCGACGAGGAAGACAGGATGCAGCGCGGTTGCGACAGCGTCGGCGAAGGCCTGATGCTGCGCCGGCGGCAAGTGCCGGATACCGGCGGGGTTGATCGTCTTCGGGATCTTCGTCCCGACCGGCAGGCGCGCCGCGAGCTCGGTGTGCAGGCGGCTCGCGAAGATCGTCCCGAAGAGCGCGACCCCGATCGAGCCACCGATCTGGCGGAACATCGTCGAGCCGCTCGTCGCGACGCCGAGCACCGAGTGGTCGACCGAGTTCTGGACAGCGAGGATCAGCACCTGCATCACCATGCCGAGGCCAAGCCCGAGCACCGTCGCGTCGAGTGCGGTCACCCACGTCGCCGTGTTGGCCTCGATCTGTGAGAGCAGGAACATCGCGACGGCCATCAACGCGGTGCCGATGATCGGGAAGACGCGGTAGCGGCCGACGCGCGAGATCACCTGGCCGCTCACGATCGAGGTGATCAGCAGGCCCGCCATCAGCGGCGTCAGCTGCAGGCCCGACTTGGTCGGGCTCGAGCCTTTCGCGACCTGGAGGTAGAGCGGCAGGTACGTGATCGCGCCGAAGAGCGCGAAGCCGACGATGAACCCGACGGCGCTCGTCACGGAGAACGTGTGGTTGCGAAAGAGCGACAGCGGCAGGATCGGCTCGGCCGCGCGGCTCTCGACCCAGAGGAACGAGGGCAGGAAGACGATGCTGAGCGCGATCAGCCCGATGATCTGCAGCGAGCTCCAGGCCCATGTCGTCCCACCGAGGCTCGTGAAGAGCACCACCGAGGCGAGCGTGCCTGCGAGCAGCGCCGCACCGAGATAGTCCATGGCATGACGCTTGCGGTCGACACTCGTGTGGAACGCGAATGCGATCACGGTGAGCGCGACGGCACCGATCGGCAGGTTGACGTAGAAGATCCAGCGCCACGAGAGGTTGTCGACGAAGAAGCCGCCGAGCAGCGGCCCGACGACGGTCGAGAAGCCGAAGACAGCGCCGAAGTAGCCCTGGTACTTGCCGCGCTCGCGCGGCGGGATCACATCGCCGATCACGGCGAACGTGACGACGATCAGACCGCCCGCGCCGAGCCCTTGCAGCGTCCGGAAGCCGATCAGCTCGGCCATGTTCTGGCTGAGCCCGCAGAGTGCAGAGCCGATCAGGAAGAGCACGATCGCGACTTGCAGGACGAGCTTGCGGCCGTAGAGATCGCCGAGCTTGCCGTAGAGCGGGCCGGCGATCGTCGCGCTCAACAGGTAGGCGGTGACGACCCACGACAGGTGCGCGATTCCGCCGAGGTCGCCGACGATCGTCGGGAGTGCCGTCGAGACGATCGTCTGGTCGAGCGAGGCGAGCAGCAAGACGAGCATCAGCGCCAGGAAGATCAGGCGGAGACGCGGCTGGTTCTGGATCGGCTCAGCTTGAATCGGTTCGTCCATCAGGTCGGGCATACTACCAACACCACGCAACTATTGCGTTGTGCAACTATCAGTTTGCCCAAACCATGACAACTTCCTCCCCCGACGACACGCGGCAGATCCTCGAAGGCCTCTCGGCGGTGACGCGCCAGCTGGCGCGCGCGAGCGGCGGGCCCGACGAGGGGCCGCCGATGACCTCGACGCAGCGGCTCGCATTGTTCGAGACGTTGATCGGCGGCCCGCTACGTCTTTCCGAGCTCGCCGAGCGCATGGGGATCACAGCGCCGACCGCGAGCCGCGCGGTGGACGGCCTCGTCGACCTCGGCCTCCTCGAGCGGTTGCCGGACCCGAACGATCGCCGCGCGGTGCGCATCGACCTCACCGAGCCGGGGCGCATCGACGTCGAGGGACGCAAGGCGCGGGCTGCAACGGCGCTCGAGCCGGCCGTCGGGGCACTCTCCGCGCAGGACCGCGCGCGACTCGCTGCGCTGCTGACGCGGCTCGCAAACGCACTCGGCTAGCCAGCCCTCAGCCGTCGCGGTGCTTGAGCGCCGACTCGCGCCGCTGCGCTTCGGCGAGCGTGAGTGACCCCGCGCAGACGCGGTGGTTGAGGTCGTTCTCGATCCGGTCGACTGCCGACGCGCGCGGGTATGGCTCCGGCCACAGGTTGCGCGGATCGTCCGAGCTGCCGCCCAGCTCGAGGCTGATCAGGTGATCCTCCTGGTAGGCCGAGGGTGGGCCGCGTCTCCCGTACTGCCGCAGCTGCCGCTGTTTGAGCGCGTTCGTGAAGTCGACCGGCGGCCGGATCGTGCGCGTCCACCCGCGGCGGCAGATCGTCGCGCGGATCGTCGCCTGGGTGACCGCCGGGTTGAGCACGCCGGGTGTCAGGTTCCAGCTCGCGCGCACCACTGTGGCACGCGAGCCACAGCGCGGGATCGCGGTCGCGGCGACGGCGGCGGCGACCACCAGCAGACCCAGCTCGACGAGTGAAAGACGCATCCCCTCCACGGTACGAACGCCGCGCCGCGCCGCAAGTGTCCTGAACGAAAAGTCACGAAGTTGTCACCCTTCGGGGTGAGCGGAGCACGCTGAAAGGGTGACGCCGCCGATCGGGGCCGGCGCCGATGAACTGTGGGTGACCTGGCCCGAGCTCCGGCATGCGCCCACCGACGCTCCCGACGAATACGCGATCTGGTTCGCGAGCGTCGAGGACAAACTGCTCGAAGCCGAGGAGCGCTACCGCACGCTCGTGGAGACGCTGCCACTCGCGACATACGTGGGCGACGGCGAGCACAACACGGGCCCGACGTGGGTCAGCCCGCAGATCGAGGCGATCACCTCTTACTCGCCAGCCGAGTGGACATCCAACGCCGAACTGCTCGGCGAGATCGTGCATCCCGACGACAAGGAGGCCGTACTCGCCGAGATGCGCCGCGTCGCGAAAGACGGCGGCTCGCGCGAACTGGAGTACCGGATGGTGCGCCGCGACGGCAGCATCGTCTGGGTTCAGGACTCAGGGGTGATCGTGATCGACGGCGAGCGACGACACTCCCGCGGCTTCATCATCGACATCACGGCCCGGCGCGAGGCTGAGCTGGAGCTCGAGCGCCAGAACCTTCAGCTTCGCGAGCTCGACCGCATGAAGGACGAGTTCGTGGCGCTCGTTTCGCACGAGCTGCGCACACCGCTGACCTCGATCCGCGGCTACCTCGAACTGATCGGCGAAGACGCGAACCTCACCGAGGAGCAAACGGGCTTCCTCGAAACGATCGACCGCAATGCGCAGCGGCTGCAACGCGTCGTGGGCGACCTGCTCTTCGTCGCGCAAGTCGAGGCGGGGAAGCTGAGCCTCGAGGATGGCGACGTCGACCTGAACACCGTCGTCGACGAAGCGGTTCAGGCTGCGCAGCCGTCGGCGGACGCAAAGTCGATCGTGCTGCTCATCGAGCTGGACGAACTGCCGGAGGTTCGCGGCGATCGTGCGCGGCTCGCGCAGGTGCTCGACAACTTCGTCTCGAACGCGATCAAGTTCACTCCGCCGGGCGGCCGCGTCACGGTCGCGACGCGCCTGATGCCGGGCGAGGTCGAGATCGTCGTCTCGGACACCGGCATGGGCATTCCGGAGGACGAGCTACCGCTGCTTTTCCAGCGCTTCTTCCGCGCGGAGCGCGCAACGTCGGGAGCGATTCCCGGCACAGGCCTCGGACTCGCGATCGCGAAGGCGATCGTCGCCGGCCACGGCGGCCGGATTCGCGTCGAGTCCGAAGTCGGCACCGGCACGACCTTCCGGGTCATCCTTCCGGGCTAGGGCTCCGAGTCTGCAGCGAGCGCCCAGACGGTGACGGCGATCCAGGGGACGCCGATCACATCGGTCTGCAGACCGAGGAAGAGCACCGCCGCGAACGCTGCACCGAGCCACGGCCTGCGCACGAGTGTCAGCCGTAACAGAGAGAGCGACCACGCGACGAACACGAGCACGCCGAGCACGCCGAGCTCGACACCGAGCTCCGTATACGTCGACTCGCCCGCCTTCGGCGTGATGTGGGTACGCACCGCCGTGACTCCTGAGTTGCCGAGACCGAAGCCCCACGGGTGGTGGACGACGGTGCGCACGCCTTCGCGCAACGCCTGCAAGTGCTCCTTCGTCGACGACTCGTTCGCCGCCGTCGGGTCGCTCGAGACGCCGTGATGCGACTTTGCGTTTTCTTGCTGCTGCGCTAGCTCGGTCTTCGTGAAGTGCGTGCGCGGACCGATGTGCTCGTAGCTCTTCACGAACGTGAAGCCGAGCACGGCGACGATCGCCGCATAGAGAAGCGGCCGCAACGAGCGGCGCACGAGCGCGAGCAAGATCAGCCCACCGACGAGCGCAAGCAATGCAGACCGCGTATGCGTCAGGAGGAGTGCGGAAAAGACCAGCAACGCAAGCGGAGGCCCCCAGCGGCGGCGCAGCGGCACGAAGAAGAGTGCAACGACGAGGAGATACGACGTTGCGAGCGGCGAGAGGAACGCCGAGGTGAGCCGGCGGAAGACGACGCCGTTCCCCGCGTTGTAGACGAAGTTCTCCGGCAGGTCCGAGAGGCCGAAATAGCGCAGACCGAGCTGGTCGTGGAACCAGCCGCCCACCGGGCGCCACC
>JAYUEQ010000001.1:0-5274 GCA_043739205.1 Thermoleophilia bacterium | reverse complement strand
GCGCCGCCCGAGCGCTCGAGTGACCAGTGCGCTCCGGCCGGGGTGATGTCGCGGCCGTCGGCGGAGAAGACGAGCGGCGGCAGCACCTGAACGCCCCCCTGCCGGCCGCCGCGCAAGAACGCGATAGAACCATCAGCCTTGAGTAGAGGTTTAGACAATCCGGTCTCGAGATGCCAGCGCCAGGTGCGTGTGCCGACATGCCGTGTGACGGTCAGGTACTCCTCCGTTCGAGGGGCGGCGACCACGATCGACTCGCTGCCGAACGGGGTGGGGCGCTCGACGCCGTAGCGGTGACTCGCCCATGCGGCGTGACCGGCCCCGGCCGCGCTCAACCCGACGCTGAGGCCCGCGTGGCGAACGTGCAGGCCGGTGTCCGAGATCGAGACACGGGTCAATGCATCCCAGCGGCGATCGAGCGTGAAGCCCGGGTCGTCGGGGCCGAGCGCGCGGGAGACGACCGGCGCGCGGCCTGTGCTGGAGCGGAGCTCGCCGGCGACATAGAGCCCGGCGAGGAGTGCGCTGGCGACAAGCGCCAGCCCGAGAACGGCGAGCGAGCGGGGCGTCCGGGTCGCGGCATGCCAAAAGCGCCTGCGGTTTGCCGCAGAGCGCTTTTCCACGTGCCGCAGTCCATGGATGTTCGCCAACTCGTCTCCTACGTCCTGTCCTCGTGGCCACGAGGACAGATCCTGCTTCCCGGATATCGGCTCGAAGGCCGATCTCCTACAGATGCTCCGACCGATCCAGACCGTCTTCACACGAAGATCACCCCTGGAGGTAACCGCGGCCCCGAGGGCTGGTCGGCGCCTGGCGAGGTCAACGGGTCACCGTTTGGTATCTCAACCTCTACTTTAGCTAGAGATACGCCGACAACGGGACTTCATGCGCCGGCTTCGGGCAGACTTCCGCCGATGGCGACAACCGAAGATCCGCGCAACGCAGGCCCGCGCGAGACGGTCGTCGGCGACCAGCCCAACGACGGGCGCGTCGAGGCGGCACCCGAGCGTCAGGGCGAGCTCTTTTCGACGATGTCAGGGATCGAGAATGCGCCGGTCTATGGTCCCGGTGATCTCGCGGGGTTCGATGCTGGGCGGGATCTTGGTGATCCGGGTGTGTTCCCGTTTACGCGTGGTGTATATGCGTCGATGTATCGGGGTCGGTTGTGGACGATGCGGCAGTTTGCGGGGTTCGGGACGGCGGCGGAGACGAATGAGCGGTTTCGCTATCTGCTCGAGCATGGGCAGACGGGTTTGTCGACGGCGTTCGATATGCCGACGTTGATGGGCTACGACTCGGACCATCCGCGGTCGGAGGGTGAGGTCGGCCGTGAGGGTGTGGCTGTGGACTCACTCGAGGATCTGGAGACGCTGTTCAGAGGGATTCCGTTGGGTGAGGTGTCGACGTCGATGACGATCAACTCGCCGGCGGCGATCTTGCTTGCGTTCTATGCGTGTGTGGGTGAGGAGCAGGGGGTTCCGCGGGAGATGCTGCGCGGGACGATCCAGACGGACATTTTGAAGGAGTACATCGCGCAGAAGGAATACATCTTCCCTCCGGAGCCGAGCATGCGTCTGGTCACGGACATGGTCGAGTTCTGTTCGACGGAGATGCCGTTGTGGCATCCGATCTCGATCTCCGGCTACCACATTCGTGAGGCGGGATCGACCGCGGCGCAGGAGCTTGCGTTCACGTTGGCGGATGGGTTCACCTATGTCGACTGGGCGCTCGAGCGCGGGTTGGACGTCGACGATTTCGCGCCGCGGTTGTCGTTCTTCTTCAACGCGCATCTGGACTTCTTCGAGGAGATCGCGAAGTACCGGGCGGCCCGGCGGATCTGGGCGACGGTGATGCGCGACAAGTACGGGGCGAAGGATCCGAAATCGTGGCTGATGCGCTTCCACACCCAGACGGCTGGGGTCTCGTTGACTGCCCAGCAGCCGGAGGTGAACGTGGTGCGCACCGCGATCGAAGCTCTGGCCGGTGTGCTCGGCGGCACCCAGTCGATGCATACGAACTCCTGGGACGAGGCGCTGGCCCTACCGACCGAGGATGCGGTGCGGATCGCGCTGCGCACCCAGCAGGTGATCGCCCATGAGACGGGTGTGGTGAACACCGTCGATCCTTTGGGCGGCTCCTACTACGTCGAGCATTTGACGAACGAGCTCGAGCGGCAGGCCTACGACTACTTCGACCGGATCGAGCAGCTCGGCGGGGTCGTGGCCGCGATCAAGGAGAACTTCTTCCAGGCAGAGATCGCCGACGCTGCCTTCCAATACCAACGCGAAGTCGAGACCGAACAGCGCGTGATCGTCGGCGTCAACCGCTACCAGACCGAAAGTCAACCCGAGGTCGAGATCCACCGTGTCGACCCGATACTCGAGACCGAGCAGATCGCCCGCGTACAGGCCTTGCGCGACCGGCGCGACACCACCACGGTCGAGGCCACGCTCGCACAACTCAAAGACGACGCCACGCACGAAGACCGCAACCTGATGGGCCCGATCATCGACGCCTCACGCGCCTACGTCACGATGGGCGAGATGTGCGACGCCCTCCGTGAGGTCTGGGGCACCTGGCGCGAAACGCCCGTCTTCTGAGGTAGGGCCGGGTCAGCAGACGGTCGCGACGACCGTGCCCGTACCGGCGTGGCCCGGGTCATCCTTGTAGCCCGCTTCCGTTCTGACGATCACGATGTGCGTCGTCGTGCCGGAAATCGTGGGGCCGGACTTCGTCACGGAGCTCGTCACGAGCACTGCCAGGTAGGCGGGCAGCGGGCCGTCGGGCGGGTCGGAACTGTTGCCGGGGCCGGTCGTCCAGCGCGTGCCGCACTGGGTCGGCGCGACGAGCGCGAAGCCCTTGAACGCGTCGGGTGCATCGCCACCACTGACGCGATTCAGCTTCGACCATTTCGCACCCCAGAACTCGACGGCTCCGACGGCGCTCTGGTCGCCGACGACGAACGTGCTGCCGCCCGCTGCGAACGCATAGAGGAGCGCCGAGCCCGAAGCGTTCGCAGCGAGATAGAAGCTGTCGCCGGCAAAGCTCGCACTCGTCGCCGTCGGGCCGAGCGGGTCGGTGCCCGCAACCGTGCAGGTTGCGACGCCGGACGCGTTCGTGATTCCGCTGCAGGTGTTCGAGCCGAGGGTAAGGGTCACCGTCCGGCCTGCGATCGGTGTGACGCCGTCCTCGAGCAGCGTGCCGCTCAACGTGAGCGTGCTGCCGCGAAGCACCGGCCCGACCGTTCCTGCGATCACTGTTGTCTGCTCGCGCGTGACCGTGAAGGTCGCCGTCGCGCTGCTCGGCAGGTAGAGCCCTGACGCTGCGAACGAGGCGCTCACGGGATATGTCGCCTGTGGCTGCGAGACGGTGATCGCGCAGGACGCGACGCCGCCGGCATCGGTCGCCGCCGAACAGGTCTGCGAGCCCATCGTCAGCGTGACCTGCTTACCGGCGAGCGGCATGCCGCCCGCGTCGACGAGGTTGGCCGACAGCGTGACGAGATCGCGGTAGTCGCCTGTGGTGGCACCGGTGTATTGCAATGTCGTCGGGATCTGCAGCGCCACGACCCGGCTGTCCGCCGCAGGCAGATACATCCCATCGCCCGCGAAGCTCCCGGCGAGGGTCGCGCTCGAGCCCGTGACCGACGGAACGGTGCACGTGGCGGTGCCGAAGGCGTCGGTCACGGCAATACAGGTCTGCGCGCCGATGGACAGGGTCAGCGTGCGCCCGACAATCGGCGTGACCCCGTCCTCGAGCAGCGTGCCGCTCAACGTCGAACTGGTCGCGCTGCCGACGAACGTGGTTGTGAGTGTCGTCTGCTCACGGGTCACGGTGAAGCTCGAGAAATCGCTGCCTGGGCCATTCAGACTGTCCTGCGCGAAGGTGGCGGTGATCGGGTAGGTGCCGGACGTCTGCGACACGACGATCACGCACGAGGCGGTTCCGGTGCCGTCGGTGATTCCGTTGCATGTCTGCGCGCCCAGCGTGAACGTCACGGTGCGTCCCGTGAGCGGCGTCCCGTGAGCGTCGGTCAACGTCGCCCTGAGCGTCGCGGGATCGTGGTAGTCGCCTGTCGTCGCACCCGTGTAGGCGAGCGAAGAGAGTGAGCCTCCCGGCAGGACCGTCAGCTGCGTGTGGCCGACGGAGCCGTGCGCAAAGACATTGCCGTTGTAGGAAGCCGTGATCGTGTAGCTGCCGATCAGCCAGCCGCCAAGCGTGATCGACGCATTGCCATTCGCGTCGAGGGCGTTGCTCTGCCCGAGGAGGACGTTGCTCCCGAGCGGTCCGTCGGAGGTGAACAGCACTACATTGTCGCCGGCAGGAGGTGTGGGTGTCCCTGTCTGGACGACGTGCGCGGTGATCGTCACCACGTCGTCGACGGTGATCGCCGGCGGCGACGCGGTAACCGTGACCGTCGTCTGCACGCGTGAGTCGATCGGTTCATGGGCGTTGAGCACGAGTGTTGCGAACGATCCCCGGTCGCGAGCACTGCCGCCGTACGACGCGATGATCGTGTGCGTCCCGACCGAGAAGTCGGGAACGATGAACGTCGCGGTTCCGGTGCCGTCGAGTGTCACGCTGCCGAGCGGAACGGGCGCGCCATTGCCGTTGCCAGTGTCCGCAAATGAGACGGTGCCGACCGGCACGAACGCACTGCCGTCCTCCGTAACGAAGGCGCTGAGCGTGACAGGTTGGTTCGTCGCGACGTTGAGCGCGTCCGCGGTAAGCGTGACATGCGTGCTCTGTAGCGAGGCTCCAGCATTGACGGTGAGCGGCACGGGCAAGGAGACCGAGCCGATGCCCGTGAAGTGGATCAGGTCACCGCCGTACGCCGCGCGAACGTTGTAGGTGCCTGCCGCAAGCTCGGTCGTCACGAGTGTCGCCGTCGACGTCGTGCTCGAGCCGGGTGCGGGAGTCAGTGTCACCGGCGAGCCGATCGTGCCGCCGTCGGTATAGAACGTGACGAGACCGAGCGGCGGGCCGGCAATGCCCGATCCAGTGACAGTGGCGGTCATCGTCACCGGGGCGCCAACTGTCGAAGGCGAAGGGCTGATCTGGAGCGTGGTCGTCGTGTCGAAGACGCCCGCGAATGCGCTCGGGCTTGCTGCGGCCGCGACCGTCGCGACGATCGCCACGAACATCGCCAGGCGCACGGTCGCACGCTTCGGCCCACGCTCAGGTGTGGTCGCGCGCCGGTGCTTCCTGGGCAGGTGTGTGAGCTCCATCGGTGTCCGCAGTACCGCGCGCCCGGGCACATTCCGCCGCCGCAGGTGCTCT